>NZ_JBEXZT010000032.1:0-71832 GCF_040631275.1 Streptosporangium sp. NPDC020145
CCCGCTACGACAAACTCGCCGCCCGTTACGAGGCCAGCCTTCACATCGCCATCATCAACGACTGGCTGCTGACCTCACTTTGAGACAACTCCTAGCCGCCAGGTAGGCGCTGATCTGGGGAATCGATGTCCCGCTTCCAACTCGGCTCGCGCCGTTGGCCGTTCGGCGGCGGGGCGGCCCGTGGCGAGTTCGGGCACGCACTTGTAGATCGTGGAGCGGCTGACGTTCAGCAGCCGGGCGATCGAGGAGACGGTGGCGTCGGGCTGGGTGAGCAAGGCGCGGGCGTTCCGGACCTGCTCGGGGTCATCGCGGGCGGGCGGCCGAGTCGGGCGCCGCGAGCCTTGGCGGCGGCCAGACCCTCATAGGTGCCTTCCACGATGAGCTCGCGGATGAATTCGGCGAGCGCGGCGAAGACGTGGAAGACGAGGCGGCCGCCGGGGGTGGCGGTGTTGAGGGCTTCCTTCAGGGACTGGAAGGCGGCGCGGCTCGGTGACGATCGTGATGAGGTCGGCCAGGGAGCGGGCGAGCCGGTCGAGTGAGGGAACGACCAGGGTGTCGCCGGACCGCAGGTGGTCCAGGGCCTTGGTGAGCTCTTCGCGGTCGGTGTTCTTGCCGCTCAGCTTGTCGGCGAAGATGCGGATGCAGCCGGCGGCTTCGAGCGCGTGGGACTGCCGGTCCAGCCGTTGAGCACAGGTAGAGACCCGGGCATAGCCGACAAGCGCTTTGGAGAGGACCGCGGTTTCGGAGCCAAGGAAGTCGGCGGCGGCTTGGCGGGCTGCGGCAGGAGCCGAGCCGGCGATCGCGGATGTATGGGCGTCATGTTGCCGCGCCACTTGACCCTGACGCAGGGTCAAGCTTTCAGCATGGTGGCATGACCACGGAAACCAAGGCGATCGAGGTCGCCGAGCTGTACGACGAGCACAACAATGATGGAGGGCGGGCGGAGAGAGGCGACAGGACGATCCGGCGCTTCACGATCCACCACGACGGCGTCACAATCCCGGTGTCTTGCGGCGGTCAGGGACGACCGCTGGTCCTGTGCCCTGGCCTAAGCTCGACCCAGGCCCACCTGCGCGAGCTGATCGAGCTGCTGAGACGCGATCACGACGTGGTGACCTTCGACCTGCGGGGGCATGGCCTCGCCTCGGCCGCCGACCGGTACTCCTTCGAGGACTTCCTCAATGATCTCGTCGCGGTGATGGCGGAGCTGGGAAACCTCGGCCTCCCGACAGCGCCCGTACTGGTGGGCTACTCGCTGGGCGCCGACCTGGCCGTGCACTATGCCTCCGAGCATCCTGACACCGTCGCCGAGCTTGTTCTCATCGACGGGGCGAACCCGGTGCCCGAACCGTTCATCACCGAGGCAGCCCTGCCGGCGTTCCGCGCCATGTGGAAGGACCTGGCGACTCAGCAGGAGGCCGAGCGGGGCACCGCGCGTCAGGTGCTGCTCAGCGCCCAGGAGATCCTCGACCTGAACCTCGAGATCGACGTGATCCGGTCCGAGATCCTCGGCCGGTACAGGAACATCGACCGGCCCGTCAGTATGATCATGTCGACCTCGATGGCCGGCGACAGCGGCGAAGGGCCTGCTCCGCGGTTCAACCAGAACTGGCGTGCCGGCGTCGAGCGGCTTGTCCGCGAGCATCCGCACATTGCCACCAGCTGGCTCGACACCGATCACCAGCTGGTCTTCACCCATGCCCCGCACATCGCGCAGATCATTCTTGATGCACCGGTCTCATCCGGTCGGGCGATCTCTTGAGCGGTTCCTGGAGACTGGTCTGATGGTGACCATCGGCGAGCTGGCGTCGTACGCGGGGGTGACGGTGCGTGCGGTGCGGCACTACCACGCCAAGGGGCTGCTGCCGGAGCCTGAACGGGATAACTCCGGTTACCGCAGATACGACGCCGGCGCCGTGATCGAACTGATCAAGATCCGGACCCTCGCCGAGGCCGGGGTTCCGCTGGCGCGGGTGCGGGAGCTGCTACGGGCCGGGCAGGAGGAGTTCGCCGCGGCGGTCGCGGACATCGACAGGCAACTGCAGGCGGAGATCCGGGAGAGGCAGCGGCACCGAGAGCGAATCGCCCGGCTCGCCTCCGGGGACAGCCTGGTCCTGCCCCCGGAGGTGGTCGAGTATCTCGACCGGATGCGGGCGCTCGGGGTCGACGAGCGGATCGTTCAGGCCGAGCGCGATGGCTGGATCCCGCTGGCCGCGCACTCACCCGAGCGAGTCCCGGAGTGGATGGCACGCAAGCGGAAGCAGCTCGACGATCCGCGGCTGGTCGACTTCTATCTCATCCTGGGCCAGGCCCTTGACCGGGCCGACGACGATCCGCGGCTGATCGAGCTGGCCGACAAGCTGGCCGCCTATCTCACGCGTATGGCCGACGAGCGGGGCGAGGACTATGTCGACGACATCGATATCGAGCTGCCGCTCGTCAAGCTGATGGACACACTGGCGTTCGCCACTGTGCCGCCGGCGCGCCGGCTGATCGAACTGCTGAAGCAGCGAGGCTGGACGGGCTGGACCAAGCTCGAGCGCGTGACCTCCACACCGGGCGCGACTCCCTAGTAGCGCCAATACGCGCAGGAAGACGCCACAGCGCGGCGGTCCGAGAGCTGTCGGTGATGGCGGGCGGGGCACTGCTGGGCGGCTTGGTCCAATCGCAACAGCAACCCAGCGACGGACCGCCCCTTCTCCGCTAATCTGACTTTAGGCCTAAACTTGAGGAGGGCGGCATGACACGTGTGATCGTGGTCACCGGCGGGGGCACCGGCATCGGCAAGGCGATCGCGGCGCGCTTCGCGGCGGACGGAGACCAGGTGCTGATCATCGGCCGCCGCGCCGACGTACTGGAGAAGACCGCGGAGGAGATCGGCGGCACAGCGCTGGCGGCCGACCTGAGCGATCCGGCCGAGGTCGCACGGGTGCGCGCCGACCTGGCCGAGCGCTTCGGCGTGATCGACGTGCTGGTCAACAACGCGGGCGGCAACATCGAACGGCACGGCGGGTCCGGCGGCGTCGCGGAACGGTGGACGAGCAACTTCCGGGCCAACGTGCTGACGGCGGTGCTGCCGACCGAGGCGTTCCGCGATCTGCTGAACCCGTCGGGCCGGATCGTGTTCATCACCTCGATCGCGGCCTTCCGAGGCTCGGGTGGCACCTCCTACGGCCCGATGAAGGCGGCCCTGCACCCGTATGTATTCGACCTCGCCGCCGCCCTGGGGCCGCGTGGCGTCACGGTGAACGCGGTCGCCCCGGGACTGGTCGAGGACACCGAGTTCTTCGGCGACACCCTGAGCGAGGAACGCCGCGCGGCGCTCGTCACGCAGACCCACACCGGCAGGGCCGGGACACCGGGGGACATCGCCGAGACCGTGCACTGGCTCGCCTCGCCCGGCAGCGGGCACGTCACCGCGCAGATCATCCAGGTGAACGGCGGCGCCGAGCGTGGCCGTTGAGCCGCCACGCGACGGCGCCGATGCCATCCAGGACGCCTGGCGGCGCGAACTGCCGGGTGTTCCGGTGGAGTCGATCGGGATCGTCACCCGCGTCTGGTGGGCCGCCAAGGTTTTCGGCGACCAGCGCCGCCGCACCCTCGCGGCGCTGGGGGTGGACGTCGCGACGCTGGACCTGCTGTCCACGTTGCGGCGCTCCGGCCCGCCGTACCGGATGAGCCCGGGGGAGCTGGCCGGGGCGTGCATGGTGACGCGCGGCGCGATCACCCAGCGCGTGGAGCGGGCGGTCAGGGCCGGGCTGGTCGAACGGACCGCTGTGGGGTCGGGCTACCACGCGCGCGCGGTCACCCTCACCGAGGCGGGCGGAGCCCTGCTCGACCGCGTCGTCGCCGATCTGCTTCTCACAGAGGACCGTCTCGTCGGCCATCTCGCCCCCGAACGCCGTGAGCTCCTCGCCGACCTGCTGCGTGAACTGCTCGCCGGACTCGACGGCCCGGATCCGACCGGACAGGTCGGAGACTGAACTCCAGACTTTTGGGCTGATGACACTTTCGTTGAGACCGTGCTGCCGCTGCCCTACGGCTCACACGGCTCAGGACTCCCGAAGCTGCGGTGAGCCGCAAAGTAGACGGGCTGATCCAGCTCGGCGCGGGTTTCCGTACCGCTCGTCAGAGCCGGACTTCGGCGACCCGTCCCGGGCCGGCGTCGAGGACCGGATCGGCGGAGCGACCGGAGTCAGAGCCGTGACCTGGGGCGACGCGATTCCGCTGACCGACAGAGTCGTAGTCCTGTCCGGTCGGCCTCCTGCTTTGCCCCTGGCCGTAGCTTCGGGAGTCCTGGGCCACGTCGGCGTCGTGTGCCTGGCGACGTGACCTCTGCGGCCGGGTCGCGGTCATGACGAGGCCGGTGCCGCCGCGCCGGACGTCAGAGCCGCCTGTACGATGCGGATCGCCTCGCCCGCGTCGAGGCCGACGCTGGCGATCACGGCCGCGTACTCGGCGGCGGCCCGGCGGGCCCGCTCCCGGCCCTCCTCACCGGCCGCCGACACGAACGAGCCCGCCCGCCCGCGCGTCTCGATCAGCCCCGCCTCCTCCAGCTCCCGGTAGGCCCGGCCGACCGTGTTGACGGCCAGGCCGAGATCGGCCGCCAGGTGGCGGATGGTCGGCAGCCGGGCGCCCACGGCCAGCGTGCGGTCCTGGATCTGCCGGGCGAGCTGGGCCCGCAGCTGCTCGAACGGCGGCACCGGCGAGGCCGCGTCGATGACGATCATCGGGTGCTCATGGCCCGCCGGGCCACCGTCGCGCTCGACGGCGTCCTGACGCGGAGGGCGATGCACGCGACCATGCCCAGGACCACGTTGGCGACCGCGGCGGCGCCCCACCAGCCGGGCGCGGTGCCGAACAGCAGCACCATGGGCAGCGACCACTGCACGCTCGGCGTGGTGAGCTCGCGGGCGTCTTCGACGCGCATGATGACGTCGGCGGTCAGCGACTCCTCATCCTGCGCCACGACCGGGTGCCTGAGCAGGTGGCGCAACTGCATGGCGGTGATGGCCGTCGCGCCGAGCAGGGCGATCAGCAGGACGACGGCTGGCTGCCGCAGGGTGGGGTCGGGAACGGCCAGGGCGCTTGCGGCCAGCGCCATCGTTCCGGCGAACGTGGCGGCCGCGAAGGCGGCGTACGGCCTGCCGAGCACGGCCCGCCAGCCGGGCTGGATCAGGTGGGTGGCCCTGCGGGACAGTGTCGCGCCCGCCCGCTGGTCGACGCGTCGCACCCACCGGTCGAGCAGTGATTGTGCCAGCAGCAGCCCGGCCACCAGCGCGGTCAGGGCCAGCAGAGGCAGTGGGCGATGCGGCGGGGAGCCGCCGAAGGCGGAAGCGGCGGCGAGCGCGCTCGCGATGATCAGCACGGCCGGGATGATCTGAGCGGCCAGGCGGGCGCGTCTGCGGACCGCGAGCCGGCTGGCCAGCAGTGGGGTCGGGCGGGTGCCGGCCAGGTCGTGCATGGCCAGCCACTCGCCTGCCAGTCGCAGATCGGTCGCACGCGTCTGCGGGCCGGCGTCCGGTAACGGTTCGGGGGTCACAGCGCCTCCTTTGTCGCAAGCTTTGTATCAAGATGATGCGTCATAACTTGCGACAAAGTCAACGCCCGACCATTGTGAGATCCCTGCCGGTCGGCGAGGGCGGGTCAGACGGCATGGCCCAGGACTCCCGAAGCTACGGCCAGGGGCAAAGCAGGAGGCCGACCGGACAGAACTACGACTCTGTGCCCGGTCACCGGAACCGCATTGTTCCAGGTCACGGCTCTGACTCCGATCGCCCCGCCAATCCGGTCCCCGATGCCGACCCGGGACGGGCCGCCGAGACTCGGCCCTGGCGAGCGGTACGGAAACCCGTGCTGAGCTGGACCGGCCCGCCTGCTTTGCAGTTCGTCGCAGCTTCGGGAGCCCGCTGACCTGTGGTTAGACCGCTACTTCGCCCCTGGGCGTGGCTTTAGGAGTCCTGGGCCGACTCCGTCGCCCACATCGCAGACCTACCTGACCAGCCTGAGCCGTCACGGGCCCAGCGACTGTGCATCCACCGACGCGCCGCCAGGCCAATTGGGGCTACGTCCGCACAGTCCTCGGCCGGCGCCGACGGGTCTCCGGCTTCTGGACCGGGTGCCGTGGCCCGATCCCACCCTCGATGAGGTTTCCCACCTTCCGGGGCACGGCGCCCGACGCGGGGCCCTGCGCATCAGCGAGCGAAGTGCCCCTCATACCTTCGCGGCGGACTTGTGAATCGTGTGGGGAGCGGCCCAGGAGCACCTGCCCCATCCCGACGCCTGCGAGCCGGGCATGGATGCGGCAGGACCCGGTCTGCGCGGGATCGTCGTCACGGGAGGCGAATGAACCTCGTCGACATCACCACAACCGTAACGGGGGTGATCAACAAGAAGAAGCCCGCAAGCGTGCATCGCGGCTATGCGTCGATGGCCTGGTAGACGGTGGTCCAGAAGTCATGGATGAGCCGTGCGGGAGCGGGCACGGACAGTCCGACCTGCGTCAGCAGGATGCCGGTGACCCCGTGGCGCGGGTCGGCGTAGACCGACGTCCCGGTGCCGCCATCCCACCCGAACTGCCCGATCGGCGAGTAATCGCCGCGGTGCGTCCTGACGGCCATGCCGAACCCCCAGCCACCGTGCTGCCCCTGCCCGTACGACAGGTGCACGTTGCTGACAGCCATCTGATGGCGTAGGGCCTGCACCTCGGCCCCCAGCCGGTTGGTGGTCATCAGCTCCACCGCGGGACGCGACAGGATCCGTCGGCCGTGATGGACTCCGCCGGCCAGCAGCATCCGGAAGTAGGTGTGGTAGTCGTCCACGGTGGACACCAGCCCTCCACCGCCACGATGGAACATCGGCGGTTTGCTGAAACTGCCGCCGGCGGCTTCGTCCCACACGTGGAACTCCCCGGTGCCCGGGTCGGGCATGTAGCAGGGCGGCAGCCGGTCGATCGCGGCTTCGCCGACCCAGAATCCGGTGTCGCGCATGCCCAGCGGTTCGAAGACCCGTTCGCCCAGGAAATCGCCCAGCGTCTGACCCGTCACCCGGGCGACGAGCATGCTCAGCACGTCGTGGCTGAGTTCGTACTGCCAGCGCTGTCCCGGCTGGTAGGACAGCGGAATCCCGCCGAGGAGCCGGAGCCATGCGTCGGGGTCGACCGCGGACCCGGCCGCCGGACTGTAGTAGGCGACCTCCATAATCTTCGCGCCGATCGGCGCGGCCATCAGCGGCAGGTCGATCCCGAGCCCGAAGGTCGAGCTCAGCACGTCCCGCACCGTGATCGGGCGATGGGCCGGGACGGTGTCGTCGAGGGGGCCGTCCGGGCGGACGAGCACCTGCCGATCGGCCAGTTCCGGCAGCCATTCCTGCACCGGATCATCCAGCCGGATACGGCACTCGTCCAGCAGCACCATCGCCGCGGCCATCGTCACCGGCTTCGTGGTCGAGGCCATCCGGAAGATCGTGTCCCGGCGCATCGCCGGGCCGCCGTCGTGCCGCATCGTCCCGGCCGCCTCGACGTGGACCTCCTCACCCCGGCTCACCAAGGCCACCAAGCCGGGAATCTGCCCGGACTCGACATACCGGTTCAGCAGGCCGCGCAGTCTGGCCATCCCCGCTGTGGTGAATCCGTTACCGACGTCGCTCATCGTCACGCCTTTCCTCTCGCGCGCCTTCTTTTCGCGAGAGCCAGCATCATCGGCCCGCTCAGCAGCGGCAACGCTCAACTCGGCAACCGGCGTTAAGCGATGCTTACCGCCATCGGGGAAGATACGTCCGTGGAACTGCGCGACATCGAGATCTTCCTGACCCTCGCCGAAGAGCTGCATTTCGGTCGTACGGCCCAGCGGCTGCGGCTGACGCCGGCCCGGGTCAGCCAGTCGGTCAAGAAGCAGGAGCGGCAGATCGGGGCGCTGCTGTTCGACCGCTCATCGCACCACGTGGCGCTGACCGCGCTCGGCCGCCGCCTGCGCGACGACCTGCAGCCGGCCTACCAGGCTCTGCGCAAGGGCCTGGACAACGCCCGCCTTACGGCCAGCACCGGGACGGCGGCGGCCGACACCCCGCTCCGGCTCGGGATCGTCGGCGGAGGCCCGCTCGACGACCTGCGCCCGGTCTTCGACGAGTTCGCCTCCCGCCACCCCGAGCATCCGATCCAGCTCCGCTCGATCCCGTTCGGCAGGCCGTTCGCCGGTCTGCGCCGTGGCGACCTCGACCTCGCGGTGCTGTGGCTGCCGGTCCGCGAACCCGACCTGGCCGTCGGCCCACTCATGTTCACCGAGCCGTTCGTGCTCGCCGTCGGGATCCGGCACCGGCTGGCGCAACGCGAGTCCGTCACGTACGAGGATCTGGCCGCCGAGACCACCCTGGCCGCCGACGTCCCCGACTACTGGCGCGCCGCGGTGGTCCCGTTCAGAACCCCGAGCGGGCATCCCATCCGCGTCGGACCGACGGTCGCCGACTGGATGGAGCTGGTCGCCATCGTCGCCAACGGCGAGATCGTCGCTCCGGTCCACGCGCACGCCGTGCGCTACCACACCCGCCCCGACATCGCCTACATCCCCATCACGGGCGTGCCCGACTCGCGCTGGGCACCGGTGTGGCGCGCCGACGCCGAATCCGACGTCATCCGCGCGTTCCTCGACGTCATCACCGACCTCGGCCCTCTCCACCTGTAACGGCCGAACGCGAACGCGGCGCCTACCACGCCGTCACCGGAACGATCCGGGTGGCTGGCCCGGCGTGCACGGTCGGTGTCAGCGGCTGGGGCCTGGGCGCCGCCCACCCAGACTGCGGGCCGGTCACCTGTCGCCGGTGCCTGAAACTCACCAGTGCCGAGCCGCTTGCCGAGCAGCTGACGCTGTTCGGCGCCGGCGAGCAGGCCACACCTGCAGACGGCGGGAACACCCCTGCCTGATCCACCAGCCGCAGTCAGGCGTTGCCCGATCGTGCCTTCTCCTCTGAGGCGTCGTCGACCGGCCCCGGCTCATCAGCCGCGCTGTCTTCGACCAGACGGCCCTCGCCGCCGGACCTCACCTCCAAACGCCATCCATCCGGCCACCTATGACCCTCTAGAGGAACAGCTGTCGCGCCGAACAATCGGGCACCGCCGGTGAAGGTCGCCTCGCCGAACCATGCGCTCCCGCTGAAGGACGCCCTATAGAACCTGGCGCCCCCGGTGAAGGTCGCCCCGACAAAGATCGCCCCTGCGGAGTGGCAGCGGGTGAAGTTCAGGTTGTGAGGATGGCGCCGGTCAGGTCGACGCACATGCCTTCCCAGAACCGGGGGCTGGCCGGTTCGGCGATGCGCTCACCCGGTGCGCGGTCATCGTGGAGGTGGTCTTCCAGGATGCGCTGGGCAGTGAGGCGAACCTGAAGTTCCTCGTGCGGGTCGCGTCCGGTGGCGGGGGCGGAGGCTCCGGCGATGGCGGCGCGCGGGACGGCGGGCGCCAGGTCCTGCCGGACACCGCCGGGCGACGCCCACGGCATCCTCAGATACGCGCAGATGACGTTGACGATGGTCTGCCGGTGCCCGGGGTTGTCTTGGGCCAGGCGCTCCAGCGCGTACAGGCCGCCCAGCCGTACCGCGGCGGCCTCGTGACCGAGCTGCTCGACCGCCTTCGTGTACAGGTCGGTCACCCGGCGCTCGGTCGCGTCGTGGGTGGTGTGCGCGGCGGTGACCTCCTGGTGGTGCTGACGGCGGAAGGCCAGCATCAGCGTGACCGCCGCCCCGACCGCGGCCCCGGCGGCCGGCGCGGTGCGCAGCATCTCCCCCCGCACGCTTCCCACCCCGCCTCCGACGCCAGGGCTCGGGACGGGAACGGAGGCGGCCGGGTCGGCCAGAAGCCACCACAACGTGACGGCGACCACGACGGCCACCAGCACGGTCACGCAGACGATCCACCACAGAGCCGACCGGGGCGTATGCAACGGCGGAGGCGCCACCGTGACGGTTCGGCGAAGGGAAGGACGGAAGCGGCGACGTGGAAGTAACGGCATTGCTTTCATTCCAGCCGTCGCAGCCTGGCCCCGGCCTGATGCCGTCTGATCGTTACGGGAAGCACCTACGCCCGCAGCCTGCGGTTTCAGGAGAAATCGCCTGATCTCGGCGGCCGTGTCTGCCCTTGAGGGGTACGGGGTCTGACTACTGGCGGGCTCTCTCACTCAAGATTCGCGAATCCACCCAGCCTCCTCCACGGTCGCCCCTACGAGTCCTTCCGGCCCGAACGTGGGGCACCGGACGTGCCCGTTCAGCAGACCGACCAGCACGTCGGTGAAGGTTCCGGGATAGTGCCACCACCGGTGAAGTGTCGTTATGACGATGGTCCACTTTCCCGGGTCCGGGTCGGTGAGCCAGCAGCAGTAGTCTCCGTTGGAGGTGTTACCCCAGGGAAACAGCCCCTGGGGGGCGGGGTAAACGGGAAACGGCGGCGCCGGACGGGGAACATCGCGGTCGTCGACCAGTTCGATCTGGTCGAAGCGTTCCCCCCACCGGCGCATGTTTTCCAGCACGTCCGCCCAGCTTTGAACGTACTCCTGCGGGGTTTCGCTGGTTCCGGGATGGCCCACGAGGAGGAACTCGTCGAACTCCAGGGTGGAGTATCTCGAAGCCCAGTCCTTGTAGTCGTCCGGGAACACCAGGCCGGTGCCTTCTTCGAAGAGGGTCCAGTTCACGGGTGGAGGCGGAACACGGGATGGCCCGATGATGGCTTCAAGATCGGTGATGCTGCGCATTCAACACATTCTTCTCCGAAGCTGTTGGCCAGGAAGTGATCTTCGTTCATGTGGTGACCCGCGCTTCGCTTCACTGATGCAGGCACCTGCCGGGCGGTTACCGTCACCTCATGGCGCCGCCCGTTCCGAAGGGCTACCTTCCCAGGGGCCGCAGAGGTGTCGGGCGTTCAGCAAGCTCCGCACGGGCGCCGACCCCACCCGATCCAGGCTCTGATCAGATGCTTCCCGGCCGAGGCCGGCCGCTTGCCGAGTGGCCTGGAGCTCGGCCAGTTCGGCGAGCGCGGCGACGAACGGGGTAGCGCGCGGTCGGCGGGCAGCGTGTCCAGCTCCTGCTGCGGGCGCTCGTAGGCGGCTGGGGACACGTCCGGTAGCGCAGCCCTCACCCAGTTCGGGTCACGGTTCCGTCGAGGGTGCGGACGAAGACCGAGCCGGTGGCTGGGCTGGACTGGTAGTGGTAGGTGGCGGTGGTGACCTTGGTGCTGCCGGCGGCGCACTGGGGGTTGAGCAGGCTGGCGGTGCCTCCCGGGCGGCGGGGATAGTCGCTGCGGGGGGTGATCGTCCAGGTGTAGCCGCGCCCGGCGACGGCGGCGGTGCCGTTGAAGGCGTCCGGCTGCCCGGCGAAAACGTCCTGGATGCTGCCGCTGATGACCGCCAGGCCGCCGTTGGGCAGGCTCGGGATCACGCCGCCGGGCACCAGGGCGATCCGGCGCTGGCCATAAGGGCCGCTGCGGCCGTTCCAGAAGGTGGCCCGCACCGAGCCGGAGAAGCCCGCGGCAAGGGTGGCCGAGCGCCAGTCGGCCTGGTGGCCGCCGCAACCCGGGCCCTCGCCGACCGCCCGGGCCGCGGAGTCGGCAGCGGGTGCCGCCTTGGCGAAGGAGGAAGCGGCCTGGGCAGGTGTCGGAAAGCCGGGCACGCCGGTCAGGGTGGCCAAGGCGGTGGCCAGGGCCAGGACGGGCAGGGGCCGCAAGCGGCGCATGGGGGCTCCTTTTCTGGGCGAAGGACGTTTCCGCAGCTGATGAGCGGGCGCTCTGCCCGGGGTGTCGTGGGGATCGACGGCAACCAGTCGCTACCTATCGTAGTTAATTGACTACGTTATGGAAATACTTGGGGCCGGCCATACCACCCAGGAGCCGCCCCCCCCCGCAGTTCTTCACCCCGGACACCTCTGACCGGCCGCCGGGGGATCGGTACAGATTTTGGCGGTAGAGCTGAGGGCGGAGACGTTTCTCCAGCTCACGGCCATCAGTTCTGAGCTGGCCACATCGGGCAGAACCTGGATTCTGTCGGGGTTGCGTCCACGGAGGTGGTGTACGAGTTTGACCTGGCACAGGCATGGCGCCGGGAAATGGTGACGGCCATCGCGTGATCCTTCGAGTAGCGAAGATCAAGTTCGAAAACGTGCGCGTCCTGGTCGCCGCGGCCGTGAACGCAGGCGGCAACCGGGAGATCCTCGGGCTGGAGGTCACCTCGGCCGGGAACGGCGCCGGCTGGCTGAGGTTCCTGCGGGGCTTGGTGGCCTGCCGCCTGGGCGGGGTGCAGCTGGTCGTCTCCGACGCCCATCCTGGCCTGGTCGAGGCGATCGGCGCGACCTTGGCGGGCGCGTCCTGGCAGAGATGCCGCACCCACTACCCGCGCAGTCTGCTGCCACCGTCCCGAAGTCGGCGCAGCCGTGGGTGGCCACCTTGGTGCGCACCATCTTCGACCAGCCTGCCGCCGAGCAGGTACGCGCTCAGCACGCCTGGGTGATCGACGCGCTGGGGGCCAGGTATCCGGCCGCGTGCGAGCACCTGGAAGCCGCCCGCGAAGACCTGCTGGCCTTCACCGCCTTCCCCGAAGGAGACCTGGCGGCAGGTCTGGTCGAACAATCCACAGGAGCGGTTGAACAAGGAGATCCGCCGCCGCACCGACGTGGTCGGGATCTTCCCCGACCGGGCCGCGATCGTCCGGCTGGTCGGTGCGGTTTTGGCCGAGCAGACCGATGAGTGGACCGAGGCCCGCCGCTCCATGGGGCTCGACATCCTGGCCAAATGCCGGATGCGCGTCCTTGCCGGCGACACACCGGCCCACAACCCACTACCGCAGACACTTACCGCTTAACCTGCAGAAACAGGATCACGCGAAGGTCAGCTCGTACACCACTTCACTGGACGTGACCCGGTCTGTTTCGCGACGTGGTCGACCACCTCGTCAGGAAACTCCGCCCGCCCGCGCGGGAAGCGCCCGTGCTGCGTGAGGTACTTCAGCTTCGGCATCACAGAAGGTCAGGCTAGGGATCTTCGAGGTTTGGCGGCCTATGACACGTTGGTCAACAGCACCCCAGGCCCGCACGGCCCGCGACCATCCATGGACGTTTTCGACGCCATGGCCGAGATCCGTATGGCCGCCCAACGGGTGCTGTCACTACCGCACAAGCAGCAGGTTCGTCTCGGCCGGCCTTCGCGGTTCGACGGCGGCGACGGTTTCTTCCGTGGTGACGACGTTTCGGGAGTCGTGTGCGGCCCTCCGCGAGGGCCGGTCAGCCGAACCGTAGGACGAACCGCCCGCGAACGCCACGCCGTTCGAGCGAGCGATGCGCGTCGCCGGCTCGGGAGGCCGGCAGTTCGCCGGCCACGCGGACGGTGAGCAGTCCCTCACCGGCGAGTTCGGCGAGCCGGTCGAGCTTGGCCGCGGCCTCGACGTAGTGGCGGACGAAGATCGGGACGACGCGGACCCGGCCGGTCCCGTCGCCCTGGTAACCGCGGAGGGTGGCGACGGTGCCGCCGTCCTTGACGGCAGGGAGTACGGCGGCCTCCAGCACGGCGGCGTCGACGAGCCCGTCGACGCCGCCCGGGTGGAGGCGGCGGACCATCGCGGCGAAGTCGTCCCCCCGCGGCACAGTCTCGTCGGCTCCGCACTCGCGGACGAAGGTCTCGTCCTGCCGGGCGGCGTCGGCGACGACGACCAGTCCGGCCTGCTTGGCGAGCTGGACGAAGTACCCGCCGACGGTACCGGCCGCACCGGTGACGGCGACCGTCGCGCCGGCCGGGAGCGCCAGCGTGTCAAGTGCGAGCCGGGCGGTGAGCCCGTTCATCGGGATGGTGGCGGCCTGAACGTCCGAGAGCCCGGCCGGGATCCTCGCGACCGAGCGTGCCGGCACGACGAGGTCTGCCCGGTAGCCGCCGTGCGCGCCTGAGGGCACCACGATGGCCATGACGGTGTCCCCGATCGCGAACGGACGGTCGACAGCGGGGCCGATCTCGGTGATCACACCGGCGACCTCCATGCCCGGCACCCGCACCGCGTCCGCCTCATCCTGCCGCGGACGAGAACGGATCACCGTGTCGACCGGGTTCACCGTGGCGCTGCTCACCCGGATCCTGACCTGACCGGGACCGATCGGTTCGGCCACCAGGTCGAACTCGCCAAGAGCGTCGGGTCCGCCTGGCCGGGTCACTCCGATTGCTTGAACCATGGTCGTTCGTACTCCTTGTTCGTTGCCGCCGGGGTGGCGGTGGGCAGGGCCGACCATGCCGTTGACGAGTCGCGGCGGATGATCGACCCGGTTCGGCTACGGCGATGCGGGGGCGTGAAGACCCTCGAGCAGCAGGCTGCACACCTCGTCGAGCTCGGCGCCGACGCCGGGGTTCTGCCATTCGGCCGCGTGGGCGAGATGGTGGAACTTGGCAGTGGCGTTGAAGACCACGCGGGCGGTGGCCGCCGCGTCGTCGGTGCGGAGGCTGCCGTCGGCGGCGCCGTCAGCGATGATGGCCGTCAGCTGGCCCAGGAGATCGGCGACGTGGTCGGTGGCGACGCTGCTGTGCGCGGCGGCGAGGATTCCATAGGCGGCGAACAGCTCCGGGTCCTGGCGAATCTTGGCCTGCTTCACGGCCAGGACGGCGTGCAGCCAGGTACGCAGCCGCCGCGCCGGCGCGACCGCGCTGTCGGCGGCGATGACGGCGAGGGCGTCGCGGTTGCGGTCGAGCCAGCGCCGGGTCACGGCCTCGCGCAGCGCCTGCTTGGAGGGGAAGTGCTTGTAGACGGCGGCGTGGCTGACCCCGAGTGCCCGGGCGACGTCGACGACCGTTGCCTTGTCCGGTCCGTGGCGCCGCAGGATCTCCTCGGTGGCTGCCAGGATGGCGTTCGCGTCCAGCGGGGTTCGGGCGGGCATCAGCGTCCGCCGCCCGTTCGCTCGCTGTCCAGTAGCGCGAGCAGGGCGGGGGCGTAGCGTTCTCCCGCGACCGCCCCTCGGGGGACGGCCTGCTCAATCGCGTCCAGGTCGTCCTCGGTCAACCGCAGACCGGTGGCGTCCACCGCCTCGGTGACGCTGTGCGGCCGGCTGGCCCCGACCAGCGCGACGATGTCCCGGTGCACGCGACCCTGTGCGAGCACCCACGCGATCGCGAGCTGTGCGACCGTGACACCGCGGGAGGTGGCGATCTCCCGCAGCCGTTCGACCAGCGCGAGGTTGGTCTCGATGTTTCCGGCGGCGAAGCGGGGCAGGTGCCCGCGATGCCGTGCGTCGCCGGCCGACGGCCGCCACGTCCCGGTCAGCATTCCCTGGGCGAGTACCCCGTAGGCGGTGACGCCGATGCCCAGTTCGCGGCAGGTGGGCAGGATCTCGTCTTCGGCACCGCGGCTGAACAGTGAGTACTCGATCTGGACGTCGGTGATCGGGTGCACGGCGTGGGCGCGGCGGATCGTCTCGGCGCCGACCTCGGACAGCCCGATGCCGCGCACGTAGCCCTTCTGCACCATCTCGGCGACGGCGCCGACGGTCTCCTCGATCGGGACAACGGGATCCAGCCTGGCCGGGCGATAGATGTCCACATAGTCGATGCCCAGCCGCTGCAGCGAGTAGCCCAGGAAGTTCGGGATCGCGTCCGGTCGGCCGTTGATGCCGCGCACGCTGCCGTCCACGCCGAACAGCGCGCCGAACTTCACGCTCACCACGGCGCGGTCGCGATCGGCGGATCGCAGCGCCTGCCCGATGAGCGTCTCGTTGTGCCCCATCCCGTAGTGGTCGGCCGTGTCGATGAAGGTGATCCCGGCGTCGAGCGCGTTGCGAAACGTCGCGATGCTCTGTTCGTCGGCGCTGTGCCCGTACGCGCCGGACATGCCTGCGCAACCGAGCCCGACCGCCCCCACATGGACGTCGGCGCCGAGTGTTCTCTGCTCCATGCGAGAAACAGTAAGCAGGCTGGTAACAGATGTCAAAACTTGTAACCTGACACCTTGGTCGTTACGGGGCCAGAGCGTGGCGGTCTCTTCGAGGTCAAGGCTTCGGACCTGTCCGGTTCACGGCGCCGCTGGATGCCCCGGAACCGAACCTGGCCGAAGGAGTGCGGCCGGTTCTCAAACGGGGCCCGGCCAACCTCGCTCCCCATGACGCCGAGCGGCTCACCACACTGGTCAAGACCAGGCTCGAACGGATGCGGTACCGTCCTGCGCTGCTCGACGGCTTCGTCGCCCGGGCTGGCCTGCCCCTCGAACCGCCGCGGCTTCAGCCTTTCAACCTCAGATGCTCTCCCGGCTGACGTTCGGTGACGTTTCCCGCGAGGGCCTGAGTTCGCTTTAGCCGGTGGTGGGGAAGCGACGGAGTGCCGGGGTGAGCGTGGTCGCCAGCGCGATGACGCTGAGGGCGGCGGCGCAGCTCAGTATGCCGCCGGGCCCCGCTCCACCGGCGGTCATGAGGGCGCCGCCGAGCAGCGGCCCGAGCGCCGCCGCGCCGCCGGAGCACAACCCGACGATGCCGGTCAGCCGGCCGCGCAGCCTGTCCGGAGTGACCGTGATCTGGTACGTCAGGATCGTCGTGTTCGCCAGCGGCGCGAAGAACGCGGTACAGCCCAGCAGCAGCCCCAGCGGCAGGCCGCCGGGCACGAGCGCCATCAGCCCGGTCAGCAGGGCCGTCATCCACGAGAAGCCGATGATGACGACCGGAGCGGGCAGCAGGGCGTGCAGCCGGTCGGCCAGCGCCGCGCCGAGCAGCCCGCCCGCGCCCATGCAGGCCATGGTCAGGCCGATCACGCCCGCGCCCACCTTGTCCTCGTGCGACATCGCCAGCACGATGATCATCAGTGCGGTGAACACGAGGTTGGACACCGCCATCCACACCAGCGTCGTCCTGATCAACCGCTGCCCCAGCACCCACCGGAGCCCGGCCACGAGATCCCCTCCCGCGCCCCGGGCGGGCTCCGCGGGCGCGGGGCGCGCGGGCAGCCGGAGGAACATCAGCGCCGCGAACGAGAGCGCCAGCATCAGGCCGTCCAGCGCGAACGGCATCGCCTGCTCAACCGCGAACAGGAACCCGGCGAGCGCCGGGCCCAGCAGCGTCGCGATGAACGGTCTCGCCGTGTTGGCCGCGACCGCCCGCGACAACTGGGACTCCGGTACGACCTGCGGAAGCGCGGCCTGCTCCGCAGGTTCGAAAGCCGCCCCGAGCAGCCCGTCGATCAGCGCCACGAGCAGGACGTGCGGGAACGAGAACGCGTCCAGCCAGACGGCGACCGCCACCGACGCCACGGCCAGCGCCCGGCCGCCCTGGCACAGCAGCAGCGTCCTGCGCCTGTCCCACCGGTCGGCGATCACACCGGCGGGCAGGTTGGCCAGCATGTGACCGGCCGCGACCAGCGACGAGGCCAGCCCGGCCTGCAACGCGGAGCCCGACATGGCCAGGATCAGCAGCGGGAACGCGACGAAGTTGATCTCGTTGCCGAACTCCGACAGGAACTGTCCGCTCCACAGGATCGCGTAACGCCTGTTACGCGCGAGCGGGGGAGCGACGGTCTCCACGGCGGCTTCCTTCATGCTCCGGGGCTCCCCGCCCGGCGAGCCAAACGGCCTGACACCTGGATCAGGTCGATGTCGCCGCCCAGGGTGATGAACCGCCCCGCGTGGCCCTCGCCGATCTCGAACACCCCGCCCCGGTAGCAGGTGATCGGCCCTGCCGACCGCAGACGCAGCCCGCCGCCGCCGCTGGTGACCTCGAAGGCCGATCCGCCGTTCACGTATGTGCCCGTGCACCCGGGCGGCGGCGCCACGGGTGGTCCCGAGCCCGCGAGCGGGCGGTGGTCGCCGGGGGCGATCCCGTGGAGGGCCAGCCGTTCGGTGAGGTCGCGCCACAGGGCGAGCCCGGTGTCCGCGTTCGTGGTGAGCGCGACGACGGTTCGTTGCGAGGGCTCGAACCTCAGATGGCAGGAGGTGCCCTCGCCGGTGCCGTCGTGGCCGTACCAGTCGAGGCCGTCGCGGTGGTGCGCCGACCAGCCCAGGCACCAGCCGTCCGCCAGCCCGTACGGCCCGATCTCGATCCCGGCCAGCTGATCCTCGCGCAGCTCGTGAAGGGTACGCCGGTCGAGCAGGACGGGCAGGTCAGGGTCGGCCAGGTGGAGCCGAGCCAGGGTGACGAGGTCGGTCGCGCTCAGCGCGAGCGCGCCGGAAGGGGCCTGACCGGGGGTCTCCTGCTCCTGCGCCACCGGCACCACGCGACCTGTCGCCGGATGCACGCTGTGGCCGGTCGCGGTACGGCGACCGGTACGCCGTCCCGTCGCGTACGACGCTTCGATGCCCAGCGGGGTCAGCAGTAGTTCCTCGACCGCCTCCCACCAGGTCATCCCGGTGACCTGCCCGACCAGGCGGCCCACCAGCTCGTAGCCGAGGTTGGAGTAGGAGAACGCCCGGCCCACCCGCAGAACGGCGGGGTGCCGTACGTCGCCGTCGGCGGCCAAGCCCGAGGTATGACTGAGCAGGCCACGCAGAGTCACCCCTTCGACCCCGCCGGGCAGCGGGCCGTCGAAGGTCAGGTCACCGTCGTCGGCCAGCATGGCGGCCAGCGTGGCCGTGAACGGCTTGGTCAGCGAGCCCAGCGGGAACGCCGTCGCCTCCGTCACGGCCGCCTCGCCGCCGTGGGTCTCGACGCCGTACCTGGCGCTCACCGTACGGCCGCCGTGGCGGACGGCGAGCTGCGCGCCCGGGACGTGGTGCTCGCGCGCCAGTTCGGCCAGCAGGCCGGCCAGCGCGGTGGCGGGGAGGGCGAGAACGTCCATGTCAGACCTCCTCGCGGGGCGCCGAACGCCGCTCGGCGTGGCGGGCCAGGGAACGCAGCGCGCCGGCGAAGTCCTCCGCGAGCTTCGACACCGTGGACGGGTCGTACAGGTTCTGCGAGTAGTACCAGTCGAAGGTCAGGTGGCGGTCGCGGATCGCGCCGACGATCTCCAACGGGTGACCGACGTGTTCCAGCGGGCTCTGCTCCTGCCCGATCGGGTCGTGGAAGGCGTGGTAGAGGCCTTCTCCCGGCGCGGTGCCGGACTGGCCGTGGTAGTTGAAGGCGACCTGCGGGCGCGGTCGGCCGGCGAGTGCGGTGCCGGGGGAGCCGGGCGGGCTGAGGTGGCGCAGCAGGCCGTACCCGAGGCCGTTGCCGGGGATCGCGCGAAGCTGCGCGCGCACGGTCCTGACCAGCGCCGCCCAGTCGTTGCCGCCGGGCACGGTCAGGGCGGCCGGGTATTCGCTGGTGAACCAGCCGACGGTCCTGGTCAGGTCGAGGTCGTCGAAGACGTCCTCACGGCCGTGTCCCTCCAGGCCGATCACGACCTGCTCCTGGCCCGTCCACCGGCACAGCGTCCAGGCCAGCGCGCCGATCAGCACCTCGCTCAGCCGGGCACGGAACACGGCGGGCGCGCCGCGCACGAGCGCCCGGGTCTCGTGCTCGGACAACGAGCACGGCGCGGTCGAGACCGAGCCGACGAGGCTCTCGCCGTCGTGGTCCGTGGGCAGCGGCGCGGGATCGGGCAGGCCGGTCCAGTACGCCGCCTCACCGTCGAGCCCGCCCCCCGCCGTGTGCTCGACCAGCCGGGCCGCCCACTGGCGGAACGGTGAGGTCGCGGGCCCGAGATCGACGGGTGCGCCGCCTGCCGCCTGCCGGTAGGCGGTCTCCAGATCCTCGGTCAGGATTCGCCAGGACACGGCGTCCACGATGAGGTGGTGCGCGGTCAGGTACAGCCAGGGCCGCCGTTCCGCGCCGAGGTCGAGGAGCAGGGCGGACCACAGGGGGCCATGTTCCAGGTCGAACCCCAGATCAGCGTCGGTGGCCAGCTCGTTCGCCGCGGCTCGCAGCTCGGCCTCGCCCGTCAGATGGGACAGGTCGTGGCAGGCCAGCGGGACGGCCGGCGCGGGCGCGGCGAGCTGCGACCAGTCCCCGGTGCGGGGCCGGGAGCGGTCACGTTCGAAGCGGAGCCTGAGGGCGTCGTGCCGTTCGGCCAGGGCGGCGAGCGCGGCCCGCAGCGCGGGCTCGCCGACCGGGCCGGACAGCTCCACCAGCATCGACTGGTTGTAGTGGTGCGGCGCGACCCGCCGCGACAGCAGGAACTCGCGCTGCACGGGCGTCAGCGGCACCGGCCCGTCCACGACCGCACCGGAGGAGGCGGTCTCGGCGACCGGCTGGGCGACGGGTGCCAGTTCGGCGATCGTCTGGTGCAGGAAAAGGTCCTTGGACGTGATCCACACCCCCGCCTGCCTGGCCCTGGCCACCATCTGCATGCTGAGGATGGAGTCGCCGCCGAGGTCGAAGAAGTTGTCCTCGACCCCGAACGAGTCCGCGTCCACGCCGAGCACTTCGGCCCACGCCTCGGCCAGAGCCCGTTCGACGTCGTCGCGCGGGGGGAGCCGGTCCGTGCCCGCCGCCGCCGTCGCGCCGGGAGCGGGCAGGGCGCGGCGGTCCACCTTCCCGCTGGTGTTCAGCGGCAGATCCGCCAGCGTCACGAAGAGGTGCGGCACCATGTACCCGGGCAGTGAGCGTTTGGCGAAGTCGCGCAGCGCGCCGGGCTCGGGCGCGGCCCCGGGAACGGGGACCACGTACGCGGCGATGCGCGGCGACCCCTGGTCGTCGAACACGGCCGCGGCGGCCTGCGCCACGTCCGGGTGCTCGCAGAGCACGGCCTCGATCTCGCCCGGCTCGATACGGAAGCCGCGCACCTTGACCTGGTCGTCGGTGCGGCCCAAGTACTCGATCAGCCCGTCGGGCCGCCACCTGGCCAGGTCGCCCGTCCGGTACATGCGGTCGCCCGGCTCCTCGAAAGGCCCGGCCACGAACCGTTCCGCGGTCAGGCCCGGCCGGTTGAGGTAGCCGCGCGCGAGCTGGTCACCGGCCAGGTACAGCTCTCCTGCGACCCCGACGGGCACCGGGCGAAGCCGGTCGTCCAGCACGTACGCCCTGGTGTTCCAGGTGGGCCTGCCCACGACGGGCCGCTCGCTGTCCGACAGTCTGCAGTACAGGGTGTCGACCGTGCACTCGGTCGGCCCGTAGTAGTTGTAGCCGGTGGTGCCGGGCGCGTCGCGCAGCTCGCGCCAGAGCTGCTCGCCGACCGCCTCACCGCCCAGCATGAGCACGGCGGGCCGGTGACGGGCGGAGGTGAGCAGGCCGCGTGCGGTGAGCTGTTCGGCGTAGGAGGGCGTGAGGTCCAGCAGGTCGATCCGGTGCCGGGCGACGTAGTCGATCAGCGCTTCCGGGTCGCGCCTGGTGAGGTCGTCGATCACGTGCAGCTCGTGGCCGTCGGCCATCCACAGCACGCCCTCCAAAGAGGTGTCGAACGTGAACGCCGCGGTCACCCCCGCCTTGATCGGCTGGGTGGTCTCGGCGCGCATGAGGTCGGCCCGGTGGTCGAGGAACAGGTTGGCGAGTCCCCGGTGCTCGACGACCACGCCCTTGGGCCGTCCCGTCGAGCCCGACGTGTAGATCACGTATGCCGGGTGCGCCGGATGCGGCCGCACACCGAGCCGCGTGTCAGGCAGGCCGTCCAGCAGCGCGGGATCGTCCAGCAGGACGACGTCCACAGGCTCGGGCGGTTCGAACGCGGAGTCGCGGTCGGTGAGGACGATCAGCGGCCGGGCGTCGTCCAGCATGTACGCCATCCGCTCCCGAGGCAGTCCGGGATCCAGCGGCAGGTAGGCGGCCCCGGCCTTGAGTACGGCCAGCAGCGCGACCACGGTCCGTTCGCTGCGCGAGCCCGCGAGCCCCACCAGCGTCTCGGGTCCCGCCCCCCGGGCGCGCAGCAGGTGCGCCAGGCGGTTGGCGCGGGCGTCGAGCTCGGCGAAGGTGAGCGCGCGGTCACCGAAGACGAGCGCGGTACGGTCGGCGTTCGCCGCCGCGCACTCCTCGAACAGTTCGGCGAACAGGGCGGGCGGGGTGTCCCGGCGGGTGTCCTGCCAGCCGGTCACGGCCTGCTTGAGCTCCGTGTCCGTCATGATCGGAAGCTCCGCCACGGAACCCTGATGACCTGCGGCGATGGCGTTGAGCAGGGTCGTCAGGTGCCCGGCCAGACGGTCGGCGGTCGAGTGGTCGAACAGCGCGGTGCCGTAGCCGACGGCGGCGGTCAGCCGGCCGCCGTGCTCCAGGAAGTCCACGGTCAGGTCGTGGCTGACCTGGTCGGAGACCGCGGGCAGCGGCGCGGTGCGCAGCCCCGGCAGATCGGGGTCGGCCGAGGGCGTGTTGTCCAGGACGACCATGACGTCGACGAGCGGGTTCCTGCTCGGGTCCCGTTCGGGCCGCAACACCTCGACGAGTTGCTCGAACGGTACGTCGTCGTGTTCGAACGCCTCCAGCACCGTATCCCTGACCTGCGCCAGGAACGCCGCGAACGACGACGACTCGGTCACCGTGGACCGCAGCACGACCGTGTTGACGAAGAACCCGACCAGCCCTTCCAGCTCGGCGCGCCCGCGTCCCGAGGCGGCGGTGCCGACGGCGACGTCCCGTTGGCCGCAGATCCTGGACAGCAGGATCGTGGTGGCCGCGACCAGCACCATGAACAGGGTCGCGTCATGCTGTCTGGCCACCGCCTTCAGCCCGTCCAGCGTGTGCGCTGGGAGGTCGAGCAGGCGGATCGCGCCGTCGGCCCGCCGTACCGGGGGGCGTGGGTGGTCGGTGGGCAGGGCCAGGGGGGTGAGCCCGGCCAGCCGCTCCCGCCAGTAGGACGGGTCGGACGGGTGGCGGCGCTGCCAGGCCGCGTAGTCGGCGTACCTGATCGGCAGCGGCGCCAGTTCGGGGGTGTCGCCGCGCAGCGCGGCCGCGTAACAGGCGCCGAGTTCGGCGGCGAGCACGCCCATCGACCAGCCGTCGGTCACGATGTGGTGCATGACCAGCGCGAACGCGTGCTCGTCCGGTCCCATCCTGATCAGGGTGGCCCGCAGCAGCGGGCCGCGGCGCAGGTCGAAGGGCAGGGACGCCTCCCGCCCGAGAAGGTCGTGCGTCGCGGACTCGGGGTCGTCGTGGCCGGACACGTCGATCACGCGCAGCGGCAACGGTCCGGGCTGCAGGATGGACTGCACGCCGCGGCCTTCGACGTCGCCGAAGACCGTACGCAGCGACTCGTGTCTGGTCACCAGCCGGTCGAGCGCGGTACGCAGCGCGGCCACGTCCACCTCACCGGACAGACGCAGGCCGAACACGGTGTTGTACTCGGAGCTGTCCGGCTCGAACTCGCTCAGGAACCACAGCCGCTGCTGCGCGAACGACAGCGGCAGGCCGTCGTCGCCGTCCGCCCGCCCGATGGCCTCCTGCGGCGCGGCGGCCCCGAGCGTCCCGGCGAAGGAGGCGATGGTGGGCGTGTCGAAGAGCTGGCGGGGCGAGGGCGCGGCGCCGAGAGCCGCACGTACCCGCGAGATCACCTGGATGCTGAGGATCGAGTCGCCACCCAGGTCGAAGAAGTCGTCCTCGACGCCGATCCCCGCCGGATCGCGGCGCAGCACCTCGGCCCAGATCCCGGCGAGCAGCCTCTCCGTGGTGTCGCGCGGCGGGACATGGGGCACGGCGGCGTCGAGCAGGCCGGCGGGGGCGGGCAGGGCGCGCCGGTTCAGCGTGCCGCTCGGGGTCATCGGCAGCGCGTCGATCCTGACGTACGCCGACGGCACCGCCTGAGCCGACACCCGCCCGGCCAGGAACGCCCGCAGTACGGCCGGGTCGGGTGCCTGCTCGCCGGTGGGAACGACGTACGCGACGAGCCGCGTCCGTCCCGCCTCGTCCTGCCGTCCGGCCACCGCCGCGGCGGCGACCTGGGGATGCGCGACCAGCGCCGATTCGACCTCGCCTGGCTCGACACGGAACCCGCGTACCTTGACCTGGTCGTCGACCCGCCCGACGATCTCCAGTACGCCGTCGGCCCTGCGGCGGCCGAGATCGCCGGTCCGGTACATGCGTCCCGGGGTGAACGGGTCGGGTGAGAAGCGTTCCTCGGTCAGGTCGGGCCGGTTCCAGTAGCCGCGCGCCACCCCGTCACCGGCGATGTGGATCTCGCCGACCACGCCGATGGGCACCGGCCGCCTTTCGGCGTCCAGCACGTACACGCGGGTGTTGGCGAAGGGCCGCCCGATCGGCACGTACGTCCTGTGCCCCATCGGGTCGGCGCCGAGCTGGAACACGGTCGAGTCAACGGTCGTCTCGGTGGCGCCGTAGGCGTTCACGATGACGGTGCCGGAGCCGAGCCGGTCGAGTATGCGCCGGGCCTCGCCGACCGGCCAGCCCTCGGAGCCGACCATCAGCACCCGCAGCGAGCCGGGACCGTCCAGCTCCTCGGCGATGGCGCGGGCCAGCGCGGGCACGGTCACCAGGAGTTCCGCGCGCGTGCTCTCGATCAGGCGGGCGATGGCGAGCGGGTCGCCGAGCCGTCCGCTCGGACAGATGATCATCTCGCCGCCGAGCACCGCCGACAGCAGGAAGTCGCCGAAGAACAGGTCCACCGACTGGCTGGAGACCGACAGGCATCGGGGCGAGGTCCCCGCCAGGCCGTAACGGGCGTCCCAGGCACGCAGCATGTGGCAGACGTGGCGATGCTCGACCATCACGCCCTTCGGTCTCCCGGTCGAGCCCGACGTGTAGATCACGTACGCCAGGTCGCCGGGGGTCACGTCCGTGTGGGGCGCGGTGGCGGGGTGCCCGGCCAGGTCGGCGTCGTCGAGGCAGACGAACGCCGCCCGGCCGCGTTCCAGCCGGTCCAGCAGCCTCGTCTGGGTGACCACGATCGGGGCGGCGGCGTCCTCCAGCATGGATTCGAGGACCCGAGGCGGATGGTCGGGGTCGAGTGGCACGAACGCCGCGCCCGACTTGAGCACGCCGAGCAGCGCGACGACGGCGTCCAAGCCGCGTTCGACGCACACGCCGACCAGCGTGCCGGGCCGCGCGCCCAGCCCGATCAGGTGGTGAGCCAGCCGGTTGGCCCGCTCGTCCAGGGCGGCGAAGCTCAGCGCGGTTTCGCCGCAGCTCACGGCGGTGGCGTCGGGGGTGCGGGCGGCCTGCTCCGCGAACAGCTCGTGCACGGGACCGGCGGCGGGGAAGGGGACGACGGTGTCGTTCCACTCCACGAGCAGCCGATGCCGCTCGGACTCCGGCATGACAGGCAGCTCCGACACCCGGCAGGTCTCGTCGCCGGCGAACGCGCCGAGCATCGTCTCCAGGTGGCCGAGCAGCCGCTCCGCCGTATCCGCGTCGAACAGGCCCGGGTCGTAGTCGAGCGCCAGGGTCAGCTCGCCCGCCGCGTACGCGGTGATCATGAGCGGGTAGTTGCCGTGCTCGTCACCGGTGTGCTCCAGCACGCGGACGTCATGGTCGCCTGCGGCCTCCGGGTAGTTCTCGAACACCATGATGCTGTCGAACAGCGGCACACCGCCCGCCAGACCGGCACATCTCTGCACGTCCGCGGGGGACAGGTAGTCGTACTGGCGGCCTTCGACCTGAGACTCCTGCAGCCCGCACAGCCAGCCGATCAGGTCGGCGTCGCCGTCCACGTCCACGCGCACGGGCAGCATGTTGATGAACAGGCCGACGATCGACTCCGACCCCGGCAGTCCGGAGGGGCGGCCGGAGACCGTGGCGCCGAAGCACACGTCGCGCTCGCCCGAATACCGTGAGAGCAGGATCGCCCAGGCGCCCTGGAGCAGCGTGTTCACCGTCAGCCGGGCGCGGCGGGCCCGCTCGTACAACGCGTGCGAACGTTCGGGCGACAGGCTCAGCCGTACGGCGGCGGCCGAGCGCGACCCGTGCGCCCTGACCGGCGGCCGGTCGAACGGGAGCGGCGTCGCCGCGGTGAACCCGTCCAGCTCCCGCCGCCAGTGCGCCTCCGCCGCCGCCCGATCCTGCCGCCCCAGCCACTCCACATAGTCCCGGTACGGCCTGCGCGCCGGATGCGTGCGACCCGCGTACCGCTCGAACACCTGGGTCAGCACCTGTGCCGCGCTCCAGCCGTCGAGCAGCAGGTGATGCGCCGTCCAGAACACCCGCACCCGCGTGTCGGACAGTCGCGCCACGGCCAGCCGCATCAGTGGCGCCCGGCCCAGGTCGAGCCGCCACCGGGCACGGCCCTCCCACATGCGCGCGGCCTCGGCGTTCCTGGCCTCCTCGGTCAGCGCGCGCCAGTCGTGACGCTCGACGGGGATCGTGGCGTCGCGCCGCACGACCTGCAGCGGCTCGGGCACCCCCTCCCACACGACCGCGGTACGCAGCGCCGGGATGTCCGCGGCCACCTCCTGCCAGGCGCGCACCAGCCGCTCCGGATCGTCCACGCCGTCGAGCAGCAGGTTGAAGTGCGAGGCGTAGGTGTCGCCCGCGGGGTCGGACAGCGAGTGGAACAGCAGGCCGCTCTGCACGGGTGTGAGCGGGTAGACGTCCTCGACGGCCCGGCCGTCGCCCGCGATCCCGTCCAGCGCCGCCTGGTCCAGCCGCGCCAGCGGGAAGTCGGACGGCGTGCACCCGCCCGCCCCGGGACGCGCGCAGTGCTCGGCGATCTCCCCGAGCGCCGCCACGAGCTGCCCGGCCAGCCGGTTCACGGTCTCCTCGCGGTGCAGCCGGGCCGAGTACGACCAGCCGATCTCCAGCCGGTCGTCGCGTACGACGGCGTTGACCTCCAGCAGGTGAGCCCGAACCTGCCCCGGGACGCGCTCGGTGCCTTCGGGGACGGGCAGCAAGCGCGGGAACGGGCCGCCGGGCGAGCCGTGGGCGTCCATGCGCCCCAGATAGTTGAAGGCGACCTGCGGCCTCGGGTCGTCACGCAGCTCCTCCCCTGAAGGGGACAGGTAACGCAGCGCGCCGTACCCGAGACCGCGCGATGGAACGGCTCTGACCTGCTCCTTCACGGACTTGAGCAGGTCACCCCAGTCACCGCCCGGCATGTGCAGCACCAGGGGCGAGACCGTGGTGAACCACCCGGCCGTCCTCGACAGGTCCACCTCCGGGAACAGTTCCTCGCGGCCGTGGCCCTCCACCTCGACCAGCACCCGGTCACCGCCCGCCCACCCGGTCAGCACCCGGCCGAGCGCGCCGAGCAGCACGTCGTCCATCCGTGCCCGGTACGCCTCCGGCACCTCGCGCATCAGCCGCCGGGTGACCTCGGGGCCGACAGTGCTGGTCACCGTACGCAGGTCACCGGCGAGGTTCTCGCCGCCGCCGTCCAGTGGCAGCACCGCCGCGCTCCTCGCCAGCTCACGGGTGCGTCGCCAATGGTCCAGCTCGTCGTCGAAACCGCCCGAGAGGGCATGCTCGCGCAACCGCAGCGACCAGGAGCGGAACGAGGTGGTACGCGGCCCGAGCCTGATCGGCTCACCCGCCGCGGCCTGCCGCAGGGCGGTCTCCAGGTCGGGCAGCAGGATCCGCCACGAAACGCCGTCCACGGCCAGGTGATGGACGGCCAGGTACAGCCGCCTGGACTCGCCGGACGTGACCAGCAGGGCCTTGACCAGCGGCCCGCTGTCCGGCGCGAACGTGATCTCGGCTTCCTCGCCGGGCCGTTCCGCCCTGCGCAGGATCGTGCCGTGCTCGGTCTCGGCGTTGTGCTGGCGCCACCCACCGTCGCCGTCCCGCTCCAGCCGCAGGCGCAACGCGTCGTGCCACTCGACCAGGGCGCGCAGGGCGGCTTCGAGCGCGTCCTCGTCCACGTCGGGGGCCAGCTCCAGGCAGACCGCCTGGTTGAAGCGGGACAGGCTGTCGGCCATGTTCTCCAGGAACCAGTGCTGGATCGGCGTCAGCGGCACGTCGCCGCTCACCCGCTCGTCCCCGCCCGCGTGGTCCTCATGCCCCGCTGGGACGAGGGCCGCCGTCACGGCCAGGTCGGCGACGTTCTGGCGCAGGAACATCTGCCGCGGCGCGACCTCCAGTCCCTGCGCCCTGGCCCCGGCCACGACCTGGAGCGCGAGGATGGAGTCGCCGCCCAGGTCGAAGAAGTTGTCCCGGACGCCGACCCGGTCCACGCCGAGCACCCGCGACCACACCCCCGCCAGGACACGTTCGGTGGGGGTGCGCGGCTCGACGTACTCCTCGCCGCTGTCGCGCTCGCCGGGCGGCGGCGGCAGCGTACGGCGGTCGACCTTTCCGCTGCGGGTCAGCGGCAGCTCGGGCAACGGTACGAACGCCGCGGGCACCATGTGCTCGGGCAGCCGCCGGCGCAGGAAGTCGCGCAGCTCGCCCGGCGTGACCCCGCCGTCGGCCGGCACCGGGTAGGCCACCAGCCGTTTTGCCCCGCCCGCATCCTCCTTGACCGCCACCGCGGCGGTGACCACGGCGGGATGCGCGGCCAGCGCCGCCTCGACCTCGCCCAGCTCGATACGGAACCCACGCAGCTTGACCTGGTCGTCGGCGCGGCCCGCGTGCTCCAGCCTGCCGTCGGCCAGCCAGCGTGCCCTGTCGCCCGTCCGGTACATGCGCGTGCCCGGCGGCCCGTACGGGTCGGCCACGAACCGCTCGGCGGTCAGCCCGGGCCGGTTCGAATACCCCCTCGCCAGCCGCGTACCACCGAGATACAGCTCGCCCGGCACGCCGATCGGCGCCGGCCGCAGCCGCGCGTCCAGCACGTACGCCCTGATGCTCGGGAAGGGCCGTCCGATCGGCACCGGTCCGGGATCGGCGTCGGCCGCCGTCAGCGGCCCGCCCAAAGTCGCGCCCACCATGGTCTCGGTTGGCCCGTACCCGTTGAACAGGCGCCGGCCCCGCGACCACGTCCGCACGAGTTCCGGCGGGCAGGTCTCGCCCGCCACGATCAGCACCGCGCCGTACGGCACTCCGCCGGGCGGCAGCGTCGAAACCGCGGTGGGCGGCAGCACGGCGTGGGTGACGCGCTCGCGTGCCATCAGCCCGGCCAACGGCGTGCCGGGCGGACGCTCCTCGTCGGTGGCGATCACCAGTGTGCCGCCCGACAGCAGCGCCCACACCAGCTCCCAGAACGCGCCGTCGAAGCTCAGCGACGCGAACTGCAACACCCGCGCGTCCGGCCCGGCGTCCAGGCGTTCCCGCTGGATGAGCACCATGTCGTGCACACCCGCGTGCGTCACCACGACGGCCTTGGGCCGTCCCGTGGAACCCGAGGTGTAGATCACGTAGGCGGGGTGATCGGGGTTGACGGAGGGGAGCGGGGTGGGGTGCGGGCCGGTCAGGGCGTTCTCGACGGCCGGGTCGTCCAGCGCCACGGCGGGCACACCCGGGGGCAGCCTGTCCACGCCCTCGCGGGTGGTGAGCGTGAGCACCGGCGCGGTGTCGTCGATCATGGTACGGATCCGGTCGGCCGGATAGTCCAGGTCGATCGGCAGGTAGGCGGCGCCGGAGCGGAGCACGCCCAGCACGGCCGCGACCATGTCGATCGAGCGCGGCAGGGCCACCGCAACATACCGCTCGGGCCCCGCGCCCTCGGCGGCCAGCAGCCCGGCGATGCGCTCGGCCCGCTCGGCCAGCTCCCCGTAACGTACCGAGCGTGGGCCGCACACCACCGCCTCGGCGTCCGGCCGGGCCTCGGCCTGCTCGGCGAACAGCTCGCTCACCGTGCGCGCGGGCGGCCCGGTCCCGTCGCCGCACCACAGCGACGTCAGCAGCGTCCGCTCGGCCTGGCCGAGCGGCGAGATCTCGGCCAGCGGCCGGTCGGGGCCGTCCGCGACCTCCTTGAGCAGGCACGTCAGATGCGCCGCGATTCGCTCGGCCGTCCCCGCGTCGAACAGCGTCGCGTTGTAGGCCACGCTCCCCGCCAGCGCCCCGTCGCGCTCGGCGAAGTCGAACGACAGGTCCATGCTCGCCGCCAGCACGGGCGGCTCCAACTCCTCGGCCAGCAGGCCGGCGAACGCCGCCGACGCCGCCGGCAGGTTACGCAGATTGACCGCGACCTCGGTGAGCGGCGGCCTGCTCGGGTCACGTTCCGGCCGCAGCGCCTCCACCAGCCGCTGGAACGGCACCCCGTCGTGGGCGAACGCGTCCAGCACGCCCGCCCGCGTACGCCGCAGCAGCTCGTCGAACGACACGCCCTCGTCCACGTCACCACGCAGGACCAGCGTGTTGACGAAGAACCCGACCAGGTTCTCCAGCTCCACCCGGTCCCTGCCCGACACGACGGTCGCGACCGCGACGTCAGGCCGTCCCGTGTACCGGGCCAGCAGCAGGTGCACGGCCGCGACCAGCGTCATGAACAACGTCGCCCGGTTGCGCTCGCCGGCCTCGCGCAGCCGCCCCACCACCTCGGCCGGGATCTCGAACGTGTGCCGCGCCCCGGCCGAGCTCCTGACCGGCGGGCGGGGGCGGTCCGTCGGCAGGTCCATCGGCGTGAACCCGTCCAGCCGGTCGCGCCAGTACCCGAGCTGCTTCCCGGCCTGCGGCCCCGCCGTCAGATTCCGTTGCCAGGCGGCGTAGTCCGCGTAACGCAGGGGCAGCGGCGCCAGGCCCGCCGGTTCGCCGCCGAGCGTGGCGGAGTACAGGGCGGCCAGGTCGTCCAGGACCAGCCGCGAGGACCAGCCGTCGGTGACGATGTGGTGCGCGTAGGCCGTCAGCACGTGCTCACGCTCGCCCAGCCTGATCAGCCGGGCCCGGAACACCGGACCTTCCCGCAGGTCAAAGGGCTGCCGCGCCTCCTGTTCGAGTACGCGGTCCAGCTCGCCCGGCCGTCCCGTCAGGTCGGTGACCTGTAACGGGACCTCCATGTGCGGCGCGACCTCGCGCACGCCACGGCCGTCACGCGACCCGAACGTCGACCGCAGCGTCTCATGCCGTTCCACCAGCGCGTTCAGCGCGGCACGCAGCGCGGGCACGTCCAGCGGCCCGGTGAGCCGCACGATCAGCGGCACGAGATAGTCGAGGGCTTCCGGATCCAGCTCGTACATGAACCAGAGGCGTTCCTGCGCGGGCGAGAGCGGCAGCGGTCCTGAGCCGTCGATCGCGGGTATCGGCTCCTCGGCGGGCGACGACTGCCCTGACAGGCGCCGCAGAAGCTGCTCGCGCAGGTGCTCGGGCAACGCCTGGATGCGCTCGTCGCGCGGGGAAGAGATATGCACGGGGAGTTTCTCCAATGTCCTGCGGTTTCGCCGCGCCTGGATAACCCGTCTGATCACTCATCGCCGAAACGGCGGTGAGCAGGCTGTGAACCCCTGGAGGCGGACTTCCGGTACAACCGATCTTTTCAACGCCGGCCCGGCGGTTCCAGGGCCTTGAATCGACGGCTAAAGAGCCAGCTCAACGGCCACCTTCGACGAAAAGCAGGAAAACGCGCCATCGCCGAGCGCAAAAAAGCGGTTGCTCCGCCAGCGAAATGAGCGCCCTGTGCAGGGCTGTCGTAAAGCGCGGCAACGGGGGCGGTTTTCCGAAGACCGCTGGGAAAGGCATGACCTCCCGGCGAAGACGGTCGAATTCCTGAGGCGGCGACGCGAGGACATCGTCGGGCGATCGGAGCCGCCGCGCCCCTACGACGCCAAGAGGCGCCGCGGGAACGCCCACAGGCAGGTACGGCGGCGCGGGGGTGAGTCGTTCACGACTCGCGCGCCGCCGCTTCGAGCTGGTCCAGGATCCTGTCCTGGACCAGCTCGGACAGCTCGGCCACGGTCGGCGCCACGAACACGTCGGCCGGGGACAAACTCACCCCGAAGGCCGGGCGCATCCGCGACGTCACCCGCAGACTTGAGATGGAGTCACCGCCGAGCATGAAGAAGTCGTCGTGCGCGCCGATCTCGTCCAGGCCGAGCACCTGCTCCCAGATGCGGCACAGCGCCTCCTCCGTGGGGTTGCGCGGCGCGACGTGCTCGCCCGCGCGCTCGGGCTCGCGCGGCGACTCGGGCAGCGCGCCGCGGTCGACCTTGCCGTTGCGGTTGAGCGGCAGCCGCTCCAGGAACACGAACGCCGACGGCACCATGTACGCCGGCAGCCGCGCGCCCAGCTCCTTCGCCAGCTCCTCACCCCGCGGCTTCTGCCCGGCCGCGGGCACCACGTACGCGACCAGCGTCTTGCGTCCGCCCGAGCCCTCCCTGGCCACGACCACGGCCTCGGCCACACCAGGACGGTCGAGCAGCGCGGACTCGATCTCGCCCGGCTCGATGCGGAACCCCCGGATCTTCACCTGGTCGTCCACCCGGCCGAGGAAGTGCAGGTCGCCGTCCGCCGTCCACCTGACCCGGTCGCCCGTGCGGTACATGCGCTCACCGGGCGGCCCGTACGGGTCGGCCACGAAGCGCTCGGCCGTCAGCCCGGCCCTGCCGAAGTACCCTCTGGCCAGGCCGCTGCCCGCGAGGTAGAGCTCGCCCGGCGCGCCGACGGGCACGGGCGACAGGTTGTGGTCGAGCACGTAGGCACGGGTGTTGTCCACCGGCCGTCCGACGGGAGCCAGCCCCGCCCGCGCCAGCTCGGGCGTCAGCTCTCCGGTGAGGGCGAACGTCGTCGTCTCCGTCGGCCCGTACCCGTTGTGCACCCGCGTGCCCGGGCAGTGGGCCGTGACCCGCGACACCGCCGAGGGCGCGACCGCGTCGCCGCCCGCCAGCACCTCACGCATCCCGGCGAAGCACTCCGGCGACTCCTCGGCGAACAGCTTGAACAGCGCGGCCGTGACGAACGTCGCCGTCACGCCGTGCTCGGCCACCAGCGACCGCAGCCCTTGCGCGTCCAGCTCGCCCGTGGCCACCACGACCTGGCCGCCGGTCAGCAGCGGCGCCCACATCTCGTACGTGGCCGCGTCGAAGGCGTGCGGAGAATGGAACAGCACACGCTCGTGCCCGGACCGCCACCGACTGTCCCAGGCCAGGCTGACGACGCCCCTGTGGGTGATCGCGACGCCCTTGGGCTCGCCGGTCGAGCCTGAGGTGTACATCACGTACGCGAGCTGGTCGGGCGGCGTGCTCGCCGGGATCGGGCCGTCGGCGGCGGGCTCGTCGCCGATCCGGACGACGGGCACGCCGAGCTCGCCCGCCCTGTCCGCCATCGCGGAATCGGTGAGCACGGCCGCCGAGCGGGTGTCGTTCAGGATCCAGCGCAGGCGGTCCGGTGGGAAGCCGGGGTGCAGCGGCACGTACGCGGCGCCCGCCTTGAGCACCGCCAGCGTCGAGACGATCGCGTCAGCCGTACGCGCCTGCAGTATCGCCACCCGCGACCCCGGCCGCACCCCCACCCCGGACAGGACACGGGCCAGCTCGTCCGATCGGCGGTCGAGCCCGGCGTAGGTGATGGGGTCGCCGTCCCCCCGCAGCGCCACCGCGTCCGGCATGGCACGCGCCCGCTCGGAGAACAGCTCGTGCACCGCGCGCCCGGGGTAGTCGCGGGCCGTGTCGTTCCACTCGGCCAGCGTCCGCCGTCGTTCGCCGGGATCGAGCGCGGTCAGCGTCCCCACATGAGCCCCCGCCCGGGCCCCCGCCTGGGCCGCCATCTGGGTCAGCAGGGCCTTCAGACCTTCGCCCAGCCGCCGCACGGTCGCCTCGTCGAACAGCGCCTGGTCGTAGAGCAGCACGAACTCCAGTTCGCCGCCCGGGTAGACGACGAGGCTGAGCGGGTAGCCGTTCGCCTCGGCGGCGTCCACGCCGCTCAGCCGTGCCTCCCGCGCCTCGATCGGGTAGTTCTCGAACACGATCGTGCTGTCGAACAGCGAGGTGCCCGGCGGCAGCCCGGTCCACGACCTGATCCGCGCCGGCGAGACCGCCTCGTGCCCGCGCGCCCGCGCCTGAGCCTGCTGCAACTCGCTCAGCCAGGACAGCAACGGCCGCGCACCGTCCACGAGCACGCGCACCGGCAGGGTCTGGATGAAGATGCCGATCATGGACTCGGCTCCGGCCAGCTCTTCCGGCCGGCCCGACGTCGTGGCGCCGAAGCACACCTCCCGCTCGCCGCTGTGCTGCGACAGCAGGATGGACCACGCGCCCTGCACGAGCGTGTTGAGCGTCAGCCCGCCCTCACCCGCAAGCGCGGCCAGCCGCCGGGTGACCTCGGACGGCAGGCCGGTACGCAGGCGCTCGGCCGCCTTCGGCCGATACCGCGGCGCGGGGACCCGGTCGTAGGGGAGCGGCGTCGGCGCGGTGAACCCGGCCAGGGCCGCGCGCCAATGCTCCTCGTCCGCCGCCGGATCCCTGGACAGCAGCCACTCGACGTAGTCGCCGAACGGGCGTCGCGGCTTGGGCCGCCAGGTGACGCCTTCGCGCAGCGCGGTATGGGCCGACAGCACGTCGGGCAGCAGCCGGTGCACGCTCCAGCCGTCCAGCAGCACGTGGTGCAGGGTCCACACGACGTGGATGCGGGTGTCCGACACGCGGATGAGCGCCAGCCTGCACAGCGGCGGCTCGGCGAAGTCGAGCGGCTCGGCCCTGTCGGCGGCCAGCAGCGCGGCCAGCCGGGCCCGCCGCTCCTCCGCAGGCAGAGCCCGCCAGTCATGGTGCGTGACCGGCAGCCCGGCCTGGTGGCGCACGATCTGTACGGGCGTGTCGAGACCTTCCCACGCCAGGCCCGTACGCAGGATCGGCGTGTGGTCCACCACCGCCTGCCAGGCCATGGCCAGTGCCTCGGGGTCGTCCACGTCGTCGACGTCCATCTCGAACTGCGCCAGGTAGAGGTCGTCGCCGGAGGCCAGGCAGTCGTACAGCATGCCGTTCTGGGTGGGCGTGAGCGGGTAGACGGCGGCGATGGTGCGGCCCGTACCCGCCAGCCGGTCGACGGCCGCCTGGTCCAGGCGCGCCAGCGGGTAGTCCGACGGGGTACGGCCGCCCGCGTCGGGTTCGGCGCAGTGGCGTACGAGGCGGGTGACGTTCGCGGCGAAATCGGCCGCCAGTCGCTCGACGGTGGCATCGTCGTGCAGGTTTGACGAGTACTCCCACGTCAGTTCGAGTCGTCCGTCGCGGATCGCGCCGATCACGTCGATCGCGTGTGGCCGGCTGTCGCCCGGGTCCTGGAACAGGCCGATCGGCTCGACCTCACGGTAGAGCCCGCCGCCCGTCGGCGGGTCGAAGCGGCCCAGGTAGTTGAAGCAGATCCCGGGACGGCAGTCCGGCACGGTGCCGCGCAGGTAACGCAGCACGCCGTAGCCGAGCCCGCGCTTCGGCACGGCCCGTACCTGCTCCTTCACGGCCTTGATCAGCTCACTCCAGCCGGCGTCCCGGATCGTCAGCGCCAGCGGGAAGTACGTGGTGAACCAGCCGGTCGTACGCGACAGGTCGACGTCGGGGATGATCTCCTCGCGGCCGTGGCCCTCCATGCCGAGCACGAGATCCCCGTGTCCTGTCCAGTCGGTGACCGTGCGGGCCAGCGCGGCGAGCAGCACCTCGATGATCTCCGTGTGGTAGACGTCGGGGACGTCGCGCAGCAGCGCCCGGGTGACGTCCTCGTCGAGCGCGGCCGTCACCTGCCGTCCCGAGGCCACGGTGTCGGCGCCCGCACGGTCCAGGGGGATCGCCGTCGTGCGCGCGGCGACGTCCGCCCAGTGGGGCCTCTCGTCGTCGAACGCGCCGGTCTCCGCGTGGGCGGCCAGCGCCCTGCTCCACCGCGCGAACGACGTGCCGCGCGGGCCGAGATCGATCGGCTCGCCCCGGACGGCCTGGCCGTAGGCGGTGTTCAGGTCATCGAGCAGCACGCGCCAGGACACTCCGTCCACGACGAGGTGGTGCGCGCTCAACAGCAACCGGGGCCGCCCGGCCCCGGTGAACAGCACGGCCACCATCGCGGGGCCGTTCTCGACGTCGACGCTCCGGTGCGCGGCCTCGATCTCGCAGGCGAGGGCGTCACCGCCGACCGTTACCCGCCGAAGGCGTCCGGTGTCCTCCACGGTCCGCTGCGTTCCTGCCCGAAGCCTGGTACGCAGTGCCGCGTGGTGCTCGACCAGGGCGCGCACCGCGGATTCGAGCGCGTCGGCGTCCACGTTCTCGTCCAGTTCGGCGGTCACGTACTGCTGGAACACGCCGGGCACGGTGAACCGGTCGTACAGGAAGTGCTGGATCGGGGTGAGCGGCGCGGTCATGTCGCCCGGCTCCTCCTCCACACGCTCGGCGGCCCGCTGTACGTGTGGGGCGAGCGCCTCGACCGTCTGCCACCGGAACAGGTCACGCGAGGTGAACCGCAGTCCGGCGGCGCGTGCCTTCGACACCGTCTGGATGGCGAGGATGGAGTCGCCGCCCAGCGCGAAGAACGAGTCCCGCGCGCCCACTCGCTCGACGCCCAGCACCTCGCGCCAGATCCTGGCCAGTTCCCGTTGCGCCGGGCCCTCCGGCGGCACGTACGTGCCTGCCCGCTCCGGCGCGCCGGGGTCGGGCAACGCGGCCCGGTCCACCTTGCCGCGCACGGTCAGCGGGAACGCGGGCAACACCATGATCGTGGCGGGCACCATGCTGCCGGGCAGGAGAGTGGCGGCGAAGCGCCGCAGCCCTTCCGGGTCGGGCTCGCCCCGGCCCGACGGGATGACGTAGGCCGTCAGCCGGTCGCGCCCGCGGTTCGGCAGCACGACCGCGCCGGCCACCGACGGGGACCGTTGCAGCACGGCCTCGATCTCGCCCGGTTCCATGCGGATGCCACGGATCTTCACCTGGTCGTCGGTGCGGCCCAGGTATTCGAGCTCGCCGCCGGGCAGCCGCCGGACCAGGTCGCCGGTACGGTACATGCGCCCGCCCTCGGGCCCGAACGGGTCGGCCACGAACCGTTCCGCGGTCAGGCCGGCCCGGTTCAGGTACCCCCTGGCCAGGCCGGGACCGGCCACGTACAGCTCGCCCGGCACGCCTACGGGCACGGGGTTGGCGTAGGCGTCGAGCACGTACCCGGCGCTGCCCGTCACCGGCACGCCGATCGGGGGAAGCCCGTCGCCATCGGGGCCGACCTCGCCTGCCGTGGCCACCACCGTCGTCTCCGTCGGGCCGTAGTTGTTGACCAGGCGGAACGGCAGGCCGGGCCGTGGGCGGCGGCGCAGAACGTCCCCGCCGGTCAGCACCGTACGCAGGCTCGTACGCTCGATCTGCGGCACGTCGATCACGGTCTCCAGCCGAGGCGTCGGCAGGAAGCAGATCGTCGTGCCCGCGGCGGCGAACCACTCCACCAGTGCGTCGGGATCGTCGAGCGTGTCCCGGTCCGGGAAGGCCACCCGCGCGCCCGCGCACAGGTACGGCCAGACCTCCCACACCGCCGCGTCGAACCCCGGCGAGGCCACCTGTGAGGCCCGGTCCTGCGGTCCCACCCCGAAGGCCGCCACATGCCACGTGCACAGGTCCGACAGCCCTCGGTGGTCGATCATGACTCCCTTGGGACGTCCCGACGAGCCGGACGTGTAGATCACGTACGCCAGGTCGTCAGGTGTCACGCTCGGGATGACGCCGCCGGTGGACTCCCCGCCGTCGCCGGGGTGGACCACCCGGACGCCCGCACGGGCCACGTCGGACAGCGCGAACGGCGCCCTCGTGTCGGCCATCACGTAGGCCAGCCGGTCGCGTGGCGTGCCAGGGTCGAGCGGTACGTACGCCGCTCCCGCCTTGAGCACGGCCAGCGCCGACGTCACCATCGCCGCGCCCGGTTCCATGCACACCACCACGGGCACGCCGCGTGTGACGCCCAGCGAGCCCAGGTGGCCCGCGAGCCTGCCGGCGCGCTCGTTCAGCTCGGCGTAGGTGAGCCTGCCGCCCCGCCACTCCACCGCCACCGCGTCCGGCGTGCGCCGTGCCCACTCCTCGAACCGAACGTGCACGGGACGCCGGTCGCCCGGCGCACCGGTCACCGGCCCGCCGGTCGCGCCACCGCTCAGCGGCAGACGGGTCATCGGCAGCCCGGGAGCGCCCGTCACGGACTCCAGCAGCGAGACCAGATGCCGGGCCAGGCGCTCGGCCGTCGCGAGCTCGAACAGGTCCGTGCTGTACTCGATCATCGCGTCCAGCCCGCCGTCGCCCTCGCCCTCCCGCTCGGCGAACTCCAGCGTGAGATCGAAGATCGACGATACGTGCGGCAGCTCGTGCCGTTCGGTACGCACGCCGCCGAAGTTCGGCACCTTGGGCGGGGCGTTCTGCAGCGCCACCATCGCCTGGACCAGCGGCGTCCTGCTCGGGTCCCGGTCCTCGCCCAACTCGCTCACCAGCCGCTCGAACGGCACGTCCCGGTTGTCGAACGCGTTCAGCACGTTCTCGCGTACCTCGCCGAGCAGCGCGGCGAACGTGGCGTGCTCGTCCACGGTCGAGCGCAGCACCAGCGTGTTGATGAAGCAACCGATCAGCGGATCGAACTCGGGCAGGTCGCGGCCCGACACCGGGGTGCCGACCGCCACGTCCTTCTGCCCCGCGTAGCGGGAGAGCAGGAGCTGACAGGCCGCCACCAGCGCCATGAACAACGTCGCGTCGTTGCGTGCCGCCACCCGTTCCAGCGCGGCCACCAGCTCGGCGGGCACGGTGAAGCGGTACGCCGACCCCTCCCACGAGCGGACGGCCGGTCTGGGGCGGTCCGCCGGCAGGTCGAGCGGGGTGATCCCGTCGAGCCGTTCGCGCCAGTAGGCGAGCCGGCTCTCCAACCGCTCGTCGGTCCAGCGGTCGCGCTGCCAGGCGGCGTAGTCCGCGTACCGGATCGGCAACGGCGGCAGCTCGGCGCGCCGTCCGTGCCTGGCGGCGTCGTACAGCAGGCCGAGTTCGTCGGCCAGAATCCGCATCGACAGGGCGTCGATCACGCTGTGGTGCAGGCTCAGCATCAGCAGGTGGTCGTCGGCCGCCCTGCGCAGCAGCGTCATGCGCAGCACCGGCCCGGCGGCCAGGTCGAACGGCCGGGTCGTCTCCCGCAGGAGCAGCCGCTTGAGTTCTTCCTCCCCGAGCCCGGACACGTCGGTGACCGAGAGCGGCACCTCGACGTCGTCCGCGGGCCGTACGACCTGGACCGGTTCGCCCCGCACGGACCGGATGACCGTGCGCAGGGGCTCGTGCCTGGCGATGAGCTCGCCCAGCGCCGTACGCAGCGCCCCGACGTCGAACGGGCCGCGCAGCCGGTAACCGAACCGGACGTTGTACTCGACGCTCTCGGGATCGTGCTCGTGGAAGAACCAGAACCGCCGCTGCGCGAAGGAGAGCGGCGCCGGGTCTCCGGACGGAAGCGGCACGATGACGTCGGGCCCGCCAGGGGAGGGCCGGTTCGGGGAGGGCGCTTCGTCCGGCTTGGCCTCGTCAGGTCGCGCCGTGGGACGCTCCGTGTCCAGAGGTCCGTCTGAGCGGGACGGTTCGGTGGCGCTCGTGGAGAGGGAGGCGGCCAGGGCCTCGACGGTTCGTTTGCGGAAGACGGAGAGGGCGGGCTGGTCCGTGCCCAGCGCCTCGCGGATACGCCGGACGAGGCGGAAGGCCAGCAGCGAGTTGCCGCCGAGCGTGAAGAAGTCGTCGTTCACACCCACCCGGTCCAGCCCCAGCATCTCGGCCCACAGCTCGGCGATCACCCGCTCCTCGTGGGTGCGCGGCGCCGTGTAGCCGGTGTCCGCGCCGTCCTCCCGGCTGGGCGCGGGCAGCGCGGCCCGGTCCACCTTGCCGCTGGCGGCCAGCGGGAGCCGCTCCAGGGAGACGAACACGGAAGGGATCACGTACTCGGGAAGCGTGCGCGCGAGGAACCCGCGCAGGTGCTCGGGCGACGGGCCCGGCTCGTGGACCGGGACCACGTACGCCAGCAGGCGCTCGTCCGCCGCCGTCACCGCGGCGGCGGCCACTCCCGGATGGCCGCACAGCGCGGCCTCGACCTCGCCCGGCTCGATCCGATGCCCGCGGATCTTGATCTGGTCGTCGGCACGGCCGAGGTATTCGAGGTCGCCGGTCGGCAGGAGGCGGGCCAGGTCGCCGGTACGGTACATGCGCTCGCCCGGCGGCCCGTAGGGGTCGGCGACGAAGCGCTCGGCCGTGGCGTCGGGGCGGCCGTGGTAGCCGCGGGCCACGCCGGAGCCGGCGACGTACAGCTCGCCCTGTTCGCCCTCGCCCACGGGGCTCAGGTCGGGGCCGAGGAGGTGGACGCGGACGCCGCGCATCGGGCGGCCGATCGGCACCGGGCCGCCGGGGGAGCGGTCGCCGGGGGCGAGGCGGAAGGCCACGCAGCCGACCGTGGTCTCCGTGGGGCCGTACTCGTTGATCACCGCTGTTGCGGGACGCGCGGCCCGCAGGCGTTCGAGTGCCTCGCCGTACAGGGCCTCGCCGCCGATCACCAGGTCTTCCGTGGGCGACCGGTCGGCGGGCATCTCGTCGAGCAGGGGCAGATGGCTTGGCGTGATCTTCAGGAACGTCGGCCGGGCCGACGCGGTGTCCAGCGGGGCGACATGGACGCGTCCGCCCGCCGCAAGCGGCCCCCACAGCGTCGTCACCGACAGGTCGAACGACACCGACGAGTGCAGCGTGGCGGTTCCCGCCAGGCTCGGGTAGTCGCGCAGGCAGCAGGCCAGGTACGCCGCGAGCTGCCGCCGCTCGACCAGCACGCCCTTCGGCCGGCCCGTGGACCCGGAGGTGTAGATCGCGTACGCCAGGTTCTCCCGCCGGGCGGGCCGTACGAGCGCGCGGTGTTCGTCCGGCTCCCGCCCCGGGGCGTCGTCGGCGCACAACACCTGGGCGGCGGTGACGGGCAGCCGTTCACGCAGGTGGCGCTGGGTGACGATGACGGGGGCACCGGAGTCGCCGACGACGAGGGAGAGACGGCCTGACGGGAGGTCAGGGTCGAGCGGCAGGTACGCGGCCCCCGCCTTCAACACCCCGAGCAGGGAGACGACGAGGTCGGGGCCGCGTTCCGCGTACACGGCGACCAGCGTGTCGGCGCCCGCGCCGAGCGCGCGCAGGCGGCGGGCGAGTCGATCGGCCAGCGCGTCGAGCTCACCGTAACTGAGTGATCCGTGGCCGGGCGGCCCGTCGCCGTACCGCCCGTTGCCGTCCGGTCCCCTACCGGGGAGCGGCGCGACGGATACGGCCGTCCGCCCGGGGTCGCGCCGCACCCATCCGGCGAACAGATCGAGCAGGTCGGCCGGGTTCGCCGGGTCGGGGCGGACGGCGGGGGAGTTCTCGCGGGCGGGCGCCGTCGGGTTGTCCATGTCCGGGACTCCTAGCTCGATCCGGGTGGTCAGTAGATGACGCGGGAACGCGCGTCCAGCCGGAACTCACGAGACTTACGCAGGTCCCTGGCGACGTTCAGGCGGCGCAGCCATCGGTCGGTTCCGTCGAACCTGGCGCGGAACGGCTTGCGCCCGTGCACGGCCTTGAAATTGTCGATGATGCAGATGTCGCCAGGCTGGAGAACGACTCCTGTCATGGCTGCCTCGACGGCGGAGACGAGCGCGGCGAGTGCTTTCTCATCAGCCTCGTCCTGTGTTCCTGCCATATACGAGGGATCGGCGCGAAGATAGGGGTCGTCGGGCGCGCCGAAAAGCACGGGGCCGGGCTCGGGATCGTTCAGCGCGCTCTCGACGCGTCGGTAACCGCGTTCCCGCAGGGCAGCGGTCCTGGGGTCGTCGTCGTGTGCTGTGACGCGATTGGCCGGGCGGTGTGAATCGTCGGGAAGAATGCGAAACCGAGGCTCACGGAGCAAGGTTTCCGTGGCTTCGTCGAAGCGCAGGTCACCGACGTCGGCATATGTCGTTTCCACACGATCGTGATTGCGCAGGCACATGAGCCCGAGATAGTCGGTGCGAAGTGGATGGAAAGCGTCCTCGGTGTGCCAGACGAGCGTTTCCTCGCTGCTCCACCCGATCTGCTCGTACTCGAATCCCTTGATCGGGAAAACGTCGTGCATAATGCGCCCGCCCTGTTGCGTGGCCCACGCGATCGGGTCCCCGAGCAGGCTCGCCACCAGGAAGAACGCTATGTCCAGTACCAGCGTGGATGACGGTTCCGGCTGGTTGCGCCAGTCGGGTGGGGTCGGGCCGATTGCGTCGTCGTCGATGGGGAGACCGGACAGCACGAGGATTCCCGAAGGTTCGGAGAGCCGGAAATCGTACAGTGCCGCCCGCAGTCGGCGCGGTAACTCATCGACATGGGTACGGCTCACGTCCTGGAATTCCGCTGATTCCACGCTCGGGTGCCGCAGGGCCAGTTCGCTCGCCAGATCGAGGATCGCAGCCGCCTCGTCCGGGCGTAGCTCGAATGTTGACACAAGTCACTCCCTTCGCTGACAACGGTCGTGGTTGCTCAGCACATCTCGTGGTCAAGAATCAAGGATGTGGTCGCGCTGTTCAATGTGTTTGAGCCAGGGGTGAAACAGCGCAGTCACCGTGACGTGTGATAGCGTGACTCAAAGGAATTGCATGCGCGAGCCCATTGCGCGAGCGCGTGCCGGTCGGCTGCGGGACCTTTGCGCGATACGGCTGATTTCCGGTCCGGCGGCTCAGGTGAAAAATTCGTCGTCGGCGCCGCCCGCGGCGTCCGCGTCATGGAAAAAGCCCAGGAAAAGGTACTGATGATCTCACCGCCATGAAGGAGGTCCATCGGTGCGCCGATCAGGATTGGCCCGTGTCACCAGTGCGGCGACCCATCTTCAGGTCTTCGCCATCGCGGGCATCAGCGCGGTGCTGCTCATCCGCACCTATCTGGCGAGCACCGGCTACCCGCGGCTCGGCGGCGGCGACCTGCATGTCGCGCACGTGCTGTGGGGCGGCCTGCTGATGGCGACCGGGCTGGTCGTCACCCTCACCTTCCTCGGCCAGGGGGCGCGCATGGGGGCGGCGCTGCTCGGCGGGGCGGGGTTCGGCACGTTCGCCGATGAGGTGGGCAAGTTCGTGACCACGAGCAACGACTACTTCTACCGGCCCGCCGCGGGGATCATCTATGTGACGTTCGCGGCGCTGGTGATGCTGGCCCAGTGGCTCAAGGCCCGCACCGCCTACACCGGCACCGAGCGCACGGCGAACGCCATGAACACCGCCCTCGCCGGCACGATCTCCGGGCTGACGGCGGAGCAGCGGCGCAACGCGATCCGCCTGGTGCAGGACTCCGGCGATCCGCTGGACGCCGCCACCGTCCGCCTGCTCGGCATGGTGCCGCCCAAGGAGGCGGTGGGCCGCGTGCGGTTGTGGGTGAGCGGCGCGGTGGCCTGGTTGGAACGGCTGATCCGCCACCCCGCGATGGTCGTGGTCGCGGTGGCCTACCTCGTCGTACGCGCACCGCTCCCACTCGTGGGCCTGGTACTGGAGAACTCCTACGACCGCCCCACCCTCATGGGCGAGCCCGAGCGGGGAGCGGTGATCGGGCTGGCCACCTCCGCCGCGGTCACAGTGGTGCTGTGCCTGGTCGGGGCCGCCATGCTGGGATTCTCGCGGCACGACCGCCTGACCGCCTTCCAGATCCTCAACCTGGCGATCCTGGCCGACATCCTGTTCGGCCAGGTGTTCGCATTCATCGTGAACCAGTTCTCCGCGGTGCCGGGCCTGCTCGCCGACCTGCTGGTCCTGCTGGTGATCTCCGCCAGGATCAGGCAGCTCAGGTACCAGGAGCCGGAGAACCGGCCAGGCTAGACGATGGCTCGGCCATGGCCACCGCGATCCTCCGCCTCCCCGTGTAGGGCTCGCGCCCGTGCGAGGTCAGCATGTTGTCGATGACCAGCAGGTCGTCCGGTTCGTAGTCGAAACGGCGGGACGCGGCCCGGTAGCACTTGCGCAGATGATCCATGATCTCGTCGGGGATGGGGCCGCCGTCACCGTAGTAGGTGTTGCTCGGCAACCTCTCCTCGCCGCACACCTCAAGCAGCCCCTCGCGTACGCTCTCCGGCAACGTCGTGACGTGGAAGAACGTCGCGTGGTTGAACCAGACAGGCTCGCCCGTCACCGGATGCCGGTGCACGGCGTCGCGTACGGCGCTGGTGCGCAACGCGCCGCCGTCGAGCCACTCCGCCCGCACACCGTTGCGCCTGCAGTACGCGGTCACCTCGTCGCGGTCGCAGGTGTTGAACGCCTCCCGCCACGGCATGCCGAAGTCGTCGTCATAGTTGCGCACCACCATCCAGCCGCGCCGCTCGAACTCCTCGCGCACCGAGGGGTCGAGCGACGCGTACACCTCACGGGTGGAGGCCAGCGGTGTCGCGCCCAGCGAGGTGGGTGGCTGGAGGCAGTGGAAGAACAACACCATGGGCCACACGGCCTGGTAGGAGTTCTCGTTGTGGAGGAAGATCTCCTCGTCGGGCGGATAGTCGGTCGAGGTGTAGACGTTGCCCTTGATCACGCTGCGGGGTGACGATCTCTCCGTGTAGGCCAGAGGCGTGCCCGACATCGCGCGTACGGCCTCGTCGAAGCCCTCGACGCCACCGACGTCGAACCCGCGGAACAGCAGCGCTCCGTTCACCAGCAGGTTGTCGCGGATCTCCCGCACGTTCCGCGTGATCCACGCGGAGACCGGCTCGCCCGCGCCCTGGACGATCAGCGGTAGCATGATCTATTTCTGCGCCGGGTCGTTCATCGCGGCGACGAGGCTGTTCGGCCGCATGTCGATCCAGTTGGAATTGACGTAGTCGAGCGCGCTTTGCCGGTCGGTGTCGCTCAGCACGACGTTCCAGCCGCTGGGCACGTCGGCGAAGGACGGCCAGAGCGAGTGCTGGCCCTCGTCGTTGACGAGCACGTGGTAGGTGCCGTCCGGGTTCTCGAAGGGATTGTTGCTCACTGTTCCTCCTCGCGGGGGGTTTCAGCTGCGTTGGAAGCTCGCGGGGTTTTGCAGTTGCGCCGGGAGGCGAGGCCAGTCGCCGCGCAGCAGCGCCACACCCAGGGACGTGAGGGTGTGCAGGGCCGTGTTGCGGTTGCGCGCGGTGGTGATGAGTCCCGCCTTGCGCAGCACCGCGGCGTGTTTGCTCGCGCCGGCCAGCGAGATGCCGAGCCGTTCGGAGAGCACGCCGGTGGTGCAACTGTTGGTGAGTGCCTGCATGGCCGCCGCCCTGGTGTGCCCGACCAGCGCGCCGAGCGCTTCGTCGGCGGTCATGGGCTCGGCGACGAGTTCGGTCAGCACACCGGGAGTCCACGGGACCGACACGACCAGGGCCGGCAGGCCGGTCTCCTGTTCCCTGTCCAGGAACAGGCAGTGCTTGACCTGAAGGAAGAACGACGGGCTCAGCAGCAGGCCACGCCCGTCGAGATGCACGTCCCTGTCGGTGTCGTGCGGCACCTCCAGCACCGGGGGGTTCCACATGAGCTTGGGGTGCAGGGTGTCGAGCAGGCACTCCACACCGTTGGTGATGGTGATGCGCCCGAACGTCTCGCGTTCCAGTTCCAGGTAACCGCGTACCCGGCCCCAGTAGGGCAGGACCGCGGCCTGGCAGAACGCGAGCACCGCCGAGATCGCCTGGCTGTCGGACCGGGTGTGTGTCACCACGTCGAGTAGTTCCTCGACCGGGCGGCGTTCTCGGGCCAGCCGTTCCACGTGAGCGGCCTCGCCGTTCATGCGTTCGCGCACTCCCTTGCGCCATTCGCCGGGCACGGCACCGCCGCGCCCGAACAGGTCGAGAGCGAAGACGCTCTCGGTCACCGGGCCGAGCGTCGCCGCCATGCGCAGCCGCGCCAAGTCCTCGACCGTGAAATGAATCCGCAGCACGGCGGCTCCCATTTCTCAGCAGATTTTGGCCATGATGGTGGGGCGCTGCCGTACGCGATGCTGCAGGACGCGCGCGAGCTGCGGAAATAGCACGCACAACGACCGCGGGACGCGCGTTTGTTTGGACAGCTCCCGGCCGTTGCCGAGGTCGCCGGGTAGCGAAGCCCCCTGTCATGCCCAAGCTAACTCAGCGTCCGTTGAAGAGTCAATTGCGGTTGGGTTCAGAATCGAATCACCATCCAACTGAGCCGATACAGCCGCCATGAGCCGCGCGACATGGCCGGCGTACGGCAGCTCACCGTCTGTGCCCGCAGGCGTGAAGACCCGTCTGACCGCCCTATTTAGCTACCGCGTCAATGAGCTGGAATCCCCGCGGCGCATCATGCACCCTTGAAAAGGGCGCCTCGCCAATCGCTGTTTCCTGTTTTCTCGGCGCTCACTTATCTTACGCACGGACAAGGGCAGCAGAATGGTCAGAAAAGTCGTCATCGCCGGGGGCGGCACGTCGGGCCGGATGACCGCGTCATATCTCGCGGTGGCCTCCGGCGACCGCGACGGCGTCACCCTCGTCGAAACGAGGCATGTCCCGGCCGTCGGCCACGTCGTCCACCCGCCGTCGAGTCCTTCTTGATGATCACGGCCCTGACCGGCCCGTCCTGCGCGCTCGGCCGGCGGTCCGCCGGGATATCCCGTACGAACCCGGAGCTCGTCCCGCATGACGGAGGCCCGCGATGACCGATCTCCCCTTGGCGCAAGCGTTCTCGACGGCGCCGCTCGCGGCCGGCACCCACCGGTCCCGCGCGCTGATGCCCGGCTTCCCCGGTGGCGTGGCCATCCTCGCGGCGCCGCACGGCCCGCGTGCCTGCTCGTCCCGCTCGTCCTGTTCGTCCCGGCGAAGGGCCGAGCCGTCATGACCCGGTCAGAACGTCCCCGTCCACCGCAGCCCGTCCCACATCGAGGACCACGGCCTGCGGGGCCCGACGCACAGCAGCAGTTCCCTGCCCTCCTCGAAGTGCGGGACGTCGAACGTCAGCCGCCCGCGCGCCTCGCACCGCTCGAACAGCGCCGAGAACGCCGCCCGGTCCACGCCCACCGCGATGACGACGTCCTTGGCGTCCGCCGGACGGCCGAAGCCGGCGTAGGCGTTGTGGCCGCTGTAGACCGGCGGCAGCCCGTACGCCGGACCGTACCGGTCGAGTGCCCCGGCCTCGCCGTAGTTCTGCGCGTACACGACGGCACGCCGCCGCTCGGATTCGGGCAGCGCCCGGTGGACGGCGGCGACCTGCGCGGCCAGGCTCGGCCAGCCGGTCTGGCCGAACTGCTCCTCACCGAGCGCGGCGAGCACGGGGTTGGCCGCGTACGTGGAGACGGGAAGGACCGGCAGCACCATCAGCGCGGCGAGCACCCCGTTGACCACCGCGGCGACGCCCAGCCACAGGCGGCGGGCGGGCGTCGCCGCGCGCACGCACCCGGCGGTCAGCAGCACCGACAGCAGACCCTCGGTGTAGCGGGGTTCGGCCCCGAGCAGTATCAGCACCGGCACCATGACCAGGTAGGCCACCGCGACCAGCCGGTACGACCGCCACTCCGCCCGCCGCAGCAGCGCCACCAGCCCGGCGACCCAGACCGGCGCCAGGAACGGCCCGATCATCAGCACCTGCCCCACCAGGAAGTCGACCACGCCGCTGTCGCCGGAGGTGAGCACGCCGGCCATGGTGAGCTGCGGCCAGCCGTTCACCGCCTGCCACACCAGCCCTGGAGCCCCGATGAGCAGCGCGAGCGCGGCACCGCCCGCCGCCCAGCGGCTCAGCAGGATCCGCCTCGGCCCGGCGATCAGCAGCCCGGCCGCCAGCCCGACGGCGAGCAGTACCACCAGGTACTTGGCCAGCAGCCCGACCCCGGCCACGGCACCCGCCGCGAGCCAGAGCCGCTGGTCGCCGGTACGGACGATCCTGATCACCAGCCAGCAGGCCGTGACCCACACCAGGTGGTCGACGGCGGTGGGATGCAGGACGTGCCCGGCCGCGAGTGTGGCCAGCGACGCGGCCGCCGCGCAGGCGGCCAGCACCTGCCCCCGGCGTCCCGCCCCGAGTTCCCCGGCGGTCAGCCCCGCGACGAACACCGCCACACCGCCCAGTACGGCGGGCACGACGCGGATCGCGGTCAGCGAGTCACCGAACAGCGCGATCTGCGCCCAGGAGAGCAGCGGGACGAGCAGCGGCTGGTCGGCGTAACCCCAGGCGAGATGCTCTCCCGCCACCCGGAAATAGAGTTCGTCGACGTAATAGCCGGGCCCTCCGGCGTACGCCAGCAAAAGCACGGCGACGGCGCCGGAAACGATCCCGGTCCAGACCTTCGCCGATCTCGGCGAAGCGGCCTCGTTTTTCGCCGCCACAGCGGCTGTCGCGGTGTCCATCGCCATCGTCCTTCCGTGCCGTCCGAAGGAGTATCCGCTGGCGGCAGACTCTCACCGCCCAAGAGAAACGGCAACGTAATTGACTCCTGAACGAAAAACGCAGACCGTCGGGCGCGGCATCGGAGCAAACAAAGTCGTCCGCATATTCCGCGTCTCGTGAAAGTTGTCGGCACACCCACTGTGAGGTGAAAGTCATGCAGGAAATCCAGGCGACGGCGTCCCTCCCCGACACCGCCACCAGAAATCTCACCGAATTCGAATTCATGGCGTTGAACAGTCGGCTGAACATGGCCGACGGCCATGCGAGGCAGGCGCTCACCCCCGGCCAGGCCCGTATCATCGACGACCTGCCGAACCTCTTCGCCAAGACCGCGGCCAGTCCTCCGGAGGAGGTGGAGCTGGACGCCTGCCGCGCATACCTGGGCCTGCTCGGCCAGCACAGTCACCCGGGCGGCGACGGCCGCGTGCTGGCCTGTTATTCCTCCTCCGTGGCCATGGAGATCTTCGCCAGGGCAATGGTCAGGGAGGGCGGCCCCGTCGCGCTGATCCACCCGACCTTCGACAACATCCCCGACATCCTTCGCGGCGTGGGACTGCGGCTCGTCCCGCTGGAGGAGGACCGCCTGCACGAGGGCGACCTGGATCACGACCTGCTGAACTCCGTACGTTGCGTCTTCGTCACCACCCCCAACAACCCGACAGGACGCGTGCTGACAGAGGAACGGCTACGCGCGCTCGCCGCGCAGTGCGCCCGGCATAACGTGGTGCTGGCGCTCGACACGTCCTTCCGCGGCTTCGACCCGCGCGGCCACTACGACCACTACCGGGTGCTGGAGGACAGCGGGTGCCGCTGGGTCGTCATCGAGGACACCGGCAAACTGTGGCCCACGCTCGAACTGAAGATCGGCTGGCTGGTGTTCTCCGCCGAGCTGGGCCTGCCCATCCCGAAGATCTACTCCGACATCCTGCTCGGCGCGTCGCCGCTGGTCCTGGCCCTGGTGCAGCGCTTCGCCGAGGACGCCGCCGACGGCGGCCTCGCCGACCTGCACCGCTTCATCGCGGGCAACCGCGCCCACGTACGGCAGGAGCTCTCCCACCTGCCCGGCGTCGGCTTCCCCGACCTCGACAGCCGGGCCAGCGTCGAACGCGTGCACGTCGGCGACCGCTCCGCTCTGGACGTGTGGTCCGCGCTGAGCGACCAGAACGTGTACGTCCTGCCCTGCCAGAAGTTCCACTGGGCCAACCCCGCCGAGGGCGACAGCATGCTGAGGATCGCCCTCGCCCGCTCCGCAGGCCCGCTCAGCGAGGCCACACGCGCGCTGCGCCACGTACTCGCCGCCACATGACGCCGTACGTACAGGTCGCCGGCCCGCTCTCCCACACACGGCAGTGGTGGGAAGGGGTCGTCCAGTCGGTCGCCCCGCCCCATGTGATCGACCTCGGCCCCGGTTATCTCGACCCCGGCCTGCTTCCGGCCGACCTGCTCGCCGCGTCGTACGCCGGCTCCCTGGCGGCCTACGGCTCCGCGGCGCTGGCCTACGGCGACGACCGCGGAGCTCTCCCGCTGCGCACCCGGCTCGCCGCCCGCGTACGTGAGCGGGACGGCGTGCCGTGCGATCCCGCGAACGTCCTGGTCACGGCCGGAACCTCGCACGCGCTCCACCTGATCGCCACCACCCTGGCCGCCCCCGGCGACGTCGTCCTGGTGGACGAGTCCTGCTACGACCTGGGGCGGCTCATCCTCGCCGACTGCGGGCTGCGCGCATACGAGGTCGCCGGGGACGAGTACGGGATGAGCCCGTACGCCCTGGCCGCCGCCCTCGCGGAGACCCGCGGGCGCGTCGCCTTCGTCTACCTCAACCCCACCTTCCACAACCCGACCGGCCTGGTCGTCCCCCTGGAACGCCGCCACGCGCTCCTGGATGTGGCCCGGAACCACCAAACCCTGATCGTCGAGGACGACGCCTACGCCGACCTCCTCCTGAACCAGGCCCTGGACATGGAGCCGGGGCCCGATTCCGATGTCCAGGACACGCCGCCCTCGATGGCGAGCCTCGCCCGGCACCGGGGGGTGATCCGGCTGCTCACCTTCTCCAAGAGCCTCGCCCCCGGCCTCCGCCTCGGCTGGCTGGTCGCCGCTCCCGAGCTCGTGGACCGGCTCGCCGGGCACGGCGTGTTCAGGAGCGGCGGTTGCCCGAACCACACCGCCTCGCTCGCCGTCGCGACCCTCATGGAAGAAGGGCACTACGACCGCCATCTCACCTGGCTGCGTGACCGGCTCCGCGAGCGCCGCGACACCCTGGTGGACGCGCTCACCGCCCATCTGAACGACGCCTTCCTGCTGGACCGCCCGGCAGGAGGCTTCTTCGTGTGGCTGCGCTCGCACCACCCCGAACACGCCTTGATGACCGCCGCGGAACAGGCGGACGTGTACGTGGCCGCAGGCTCCCGCTTCGGCCCCGGGCGACGCCCAGCACGGCGCCCGGACGGCCACAACGGCGACCGGAGCCCCGGCGATCTCGGCCACGACGGCGGCAACCCCGTGTCCGCCGTACGACTCGCCTACAGCTTCAACGACCCCGGCCGGCTGGCCCGCGCCGTCGAGCGCCTGGCCGGTGTCTGGAACGCCATCCCCGGCAAGAGAGGACCAGGACGATGACCACCTCGCCCCCCGCCCCGCCCGCCCCGCGGACAGGAGAGCCGCACGGATACACGCTCCCGCTGTCGCCCTCCGGCCGTTCCTCCATGATCACAAAGCCCCCATGGCACTTCTCCGGAGACGTGATCATGGTCGACTACCGTGTGGACCCGGACGCGGCGGCGGGCTTCCTCCCGCCGGAATTGACGCTGGGCCCGGATCCAGGCGCGGCGGCCGCGGTGTTCGCCGAGTGGCAGTGGTGCTCGGACGACGGCGCGGAACTGGCCGACCCTGGCCGATGCGGCTTCACCGAGTTCCTGATTCTCATAGCCTGCGCCTACCGGGGCCGCAGGCTGGCACGCTGCCCGTACGCGTGGGTCGACAAGGCGGTGCCGCTCGTACGCGGGTGGATCCAGGGCATGCCGAAGCAGTTCGGCGAGGTCCACCAGATCCGGCCGGTACGAGTGGGGCGCGCAGGACCAAGGCGCGCGCCCGGCGGGCGGTTCGACGCCACGCTGTCCTCCGGCGGCAGGCGGGTCGCCGAGGCGAGCGTGACGGTGGAGTCGACGGCCGCGGAGCCGCCGCTCCTGCACACCGTCCCACTGGTGCACACCAGGTTCTTCCCCGCGTGGCTCCCGTCGGAGGAGCCGCTGTCACAGCTCGTCGTGTCGGAGGTGAGCGGTGTGGAGTTCTCCGAGCTGTGGACGGGCCGGGCCACACTGAGCTTCCCCGACGTCGCCTCCTCCGACCTCGCCGCCCTGGCGCCGGTCGAGGTGGGCAACGGCTACGTGTTCTCGTACGCCGAGACGCTTCACCATGGCAAGCCATTGGAAACCGCGTAGACCGCGACGCACGAAAGGCAGGACGCCCATCGACTGCAGACGATCAACCCGCTGAGTTGATCTCTTGTGGGAAGGCGCCGCCGCTGAGGGCGTAAGCGGTGAGGCCTGACGCCGAGTAGGGGCGTTTCCGAGTGGGTGTGATGGTGTGACCGCGACCATTCAGCGGCGTCCGTTGCGCCGTCTACAGGGCATCGGTCCGGGCCTTGTCGCGAGCGTAGACAACCGCGGTCTTCCCACCGCCGGGCATGCGACGCTCCACCTGGAACGCGTCCGTGGCGGCGAACAGGTCGCTGAACTTGGGATAGCCGTAGTTGCGGGGGTCGAAGTCAGGGCGTTGCTTGGTGACGATGTGGCCGACACTCGCAAGGTTCGCCCAGCCCTCGTCGTCGGAGGCGGCCTCCGCGGCACGGCGCAGCAGGTTGATCAGGTCGGCATCATCGGACAGGCCCCTCGGCGGGGCCGACGAGACGGGCCTGGCCCGGGCACCGGGGCGCAGGTTCTCGATGTAGATGAACTTGTCGCAGGCCGCGACGAACGGCTTGGACGTCTTGCGTTCCCCGAACCCGTACACGGTCAGCCCGGACTCGCGGATACGGGCGGCCAGACGGGTGAAGTCACTGTCGGAGGAAACGATGCAGAACCCGTCGAAGCGGCCCGTGTACAGCAGGTCCATCGCATCGATGACCATCGCGGCGTCGGTGGCGTTCTTGCCGGTGGTGTAGGCGAACTGCTGCATGGGCTGGATCGACTGGGCGAGCAGCCGATCCTTCCAGCCCTTGAGACGCGGATCCGTCCAATCGCCGTAGGCACGCTTGACGTGGGCGGTCCCGTACCTGGCGACCTCAGCCAGCAGCTCCTCGATCACCGTGGGCGTGGCGTTGTCCGCATCGATCAGGACCGCCAGCTTCGCGGTGACCCCTCCGGGGTTTTCCATGGTCACAAGTACTTCTCCAGATCAGCGAACAGATGACGGAAACAAAGCGACGCAGCGTCCTGGGCAGGCAACGCGCCTGCTTCCCCGCTCAGGCGCAGCGCGAACAATGCGATGGAGCGTCGAGCGGCTCACCGGTACTCCTTGGCGAGCTCTGCCTCGGACACCTCACCGTCAATGGAGCGATGGCGGGCGGAGCACCGCGCCGACAACGGGAGTTTAGGCTGCTTGCCCCGCCCTCGGCCACGCCTCGACTGGCCGGAGCTTGACCGCCCAGGTGACAGGTATGCCAGGTAGAGCGGGTCGATTCCGCCTGGCCGGCCAACCGCTCACGGGTCAGGCCCAGGTCCTCACGCCTTCTGCTCATCCGGCGACCCAGGTCGCCCGGGGTCGTCACGTGTTCGACCATCGAGATCCTCCCGGTGAGAGGGGAGTGGTTTCCGCTCCTGCGGTCCGCTTGCCGTCTCCTCTATCCCACCGGCGGAAGGGGGAACGGCGGGAGCCGGAAGTCCCAGACGGTCAGGCCCTTCGGCCGCTGCGCGAAACGCCACCGCACGATCAGATGGAAGCGAGAACCAAGGAGGAGGACATGCCAGCACATTTAGTGGCAGGTGCGGACGACTCATCTCCTCGCAGGCCGCGGTCGCGTGGGCTGCCGACGACGCGGCGCGGCGTGCGCACGTGGCTGCGTATCGGAGGAGGAGCCGTCCTGTTCGTCCACGGTGTCATCCACATCGCCGGGTTCCTGCTGCTGTGGAGGATCACCGAGGTGGGCGAGCTTACCTACGGGCGGATGGTGCCGGATCCCGGAACGGCCGGAGGCCGGCTGGTGGGGGTGGTGTGGCTCGGCGCGGCCGCGCTGTTCTGCTGCGCCGCCGTACTGCTGGCGGTGGGGCGTCCTGCCTGGGCGCCTACCGTGCTCGCGGCCACGGCCCTGTCGCTGCCGATCCTGCTGGCCGATCTCTCCCAGACCGGCGCGGGCGTCGTCGTGGACGTGGTCGTCCTTACGGGAACACTGTTGGCCTTCCTGCTTGTGAGGCGTGACGGGGAGACGGCATGAACAGAACACAGCGGTCACACCTCGAAGCGGCACTCCTGACACGGCTGCCCGCCCCTGCGGCTTTCACCGCGGCCGAGGTCGCGGAACTACCCGCGCCGGTACGCAGGCACCTCGTGGGTGCCATCGCGCCGGGCACGCCTCTGGCGATGGCCGTCCGCCTGCGCATGCGGGGCAGCATCAAGATCGGAAGGTGGCTGCCGTTCCGGGCCCGTCAGGTACTCGCCCCGCACCGGGGTTTCGTGTGGACGGCGCGCGTCGCCGCCCTCATCACCGGCTCGGACCACTACGCCGCAGGACACGGCGGCATGGACTGGAAGGTGGCCGGTCTGGTTCCCCTGGTCCACGCCGAGGGAGGCGATGTGTCCCGTTCGGCCGCGCAGCGGGCGGGAGCGGAGGCGTGCTGGGTGCCGACGGCGCTGCTGCCCCGTTTCGGGGCGACATGGTGGGCCGACGACGACACGCACATCGGCGTCAGCCACTCCGTCGACGGTGAGACGGTCCGGACCTGCTACGAACTCACCGCCGACGGCCGGATCCGGTCGTTCGTCTTCGACCGGTGGGGAGACCCGGACAACACCGGATCCTGGGGATGGCACCCCTTCGGAGGCGAGATCACGGCCTGGGCCACCTTCGGCGGTGTCACCGTCCCCAGTGCGGGAAGAGTGGGATGGTTCTTCGGCACCGGCCGCTGGGCCGAAGGGGAGTTCTTCCGGTACCGGATCACCGATCTCGCTCCGATCACGCCGGAGCGTCGTGGAACAGCCGACCGGGTTGACAGGCCGCCTGAGCGGGCCGAGAAGGACCGGTCCTGAACCGGGAGCGTGGACCGCGTTCGTGGGGCGGTCCGCACAGGGTTCCGGCGACGCCTGGGAGAGCACCAGCAGGGAAACCGGGCCCGTCCGGCAACGCACGGTGCTCAGGGGCCGAAGGTCCCGATCGTCGGTGTCCTTCGCCTCACGCTCCGGACGAAGCCATGATGATCTGCTGGACGCATGCACACCGACGCAGGCGTCACGCCTGGACTCGACGAGGCCGAGGTCGCCCAGTCGCTGAACAAGCACGGACCCAACGAACTGCCCCAACCCGATCCCCCCACGCTCCTCGCCCGCGCGGGACGCCAGCTGGCCGACCCGCCGTCGATCCTGCTGCTGATCGCCGGGTTGGTGACGCTGCTCGTCCTGGCCGAGATCCCCGAAGGGGTGGCGATCCTGGCGATCCTGCTGGTCAACGTGGTCATCGGGGTCAGCCAGGAGACCAAGGCCGACCGGGCGGTCCGCGCCCTGCGCTCGCTTACCACGCCGCTGGCCAAGGTACGGCGCGGCGGCGTCACCCGGCGCGTCCCCGCCACCGAGATCGTGCCCGGCGATGTGATCGAGGTCGCGGCCGGTGACCGGGTGGCCGCCGACGCCTGCCTGATCGAGGCCACCTCCCTGGCCGTCGACGAGGCCGTACTGACGGGGGAGTCGCAGTCGGCGGCCAAACGGGCCGGCGGCGCGACCGGTTCCGGTGTCCCGCTCGGTGACCGCGACGGTGAGTTGTTCTCCGGCACCCTCGTCGTACGCGGTTCGGGGACGGCGGTGGTGGAACGGACCGGCGCCGCGACCGAGACCGGCCGCATCGCCGACGCGTTGCGGGGACGGAGCCCCAAGGGGCCGCTGGAGATCGATCTGGCGCAGGCCTCCCGGAGGATGGGCCTGCTGGCCCTGGCCGCAGGCGCGGCCATGGTGGTGATGGGCCTGACCAGGGTCGGCAGGGGAGAGGCGGCGCTGCCGGACATCGTGCTGGCCGGGGTCGCGCTGGCCATCGCCGCGGTTCCCGAGAGCCTGGCCGCCGCGGTCACCACCGCCCTGGCCCTCGGCTCCCAGCGGATGGCGAAACTGGGGGTGATCGTCCGCAGGCTCTCGGCGATCGAAGCTCTGGGAGCCACCACCGTCATCGCCTCCGACAAGACCGGAACGCTCACCACGGGCAGGCTCGCGGTCGTCGACCAGGTGACGGTCCCCGGCGCGGACCTGTGGCGGGCCGCGTTGCGTTGCAACGACGCCCGCGACGGGCTCGGCGACGCCGTCGACATCGCGCTTCAGGCGGCCGCCAGGGAAAACGGGGCACGGCTCGCCAACGGGGACGTCCGTCTGGCCACCCGGCCGTTCGACGCGGATACCCGGTCCATGGCCGTGGTGACCACCGGCCCGTTGCTGACCGTGAAGGGCGCACCGGAGGTCGTGCTGGCTCGCTGCACCGACGATGAACGGGTCAGGCACCTGGCCGGTGAGGTGGAGACCCTCGCCCGCCGGGGACTGCGTGTGCTGGCCTTCGCCGAGGCGGACACCATGGATCTTGACGTGGATGGGTTACGTCCGCTGGGCCTGGTGGGGCTGCGTGATGAGGTCAGGCCCTCGGCCCGTCAGGCGGTGGCCGACTGCCGGGCGGCCGGAATCCGGGTGGTGATGGTGACCGGAGACCATGGCGACACCGCCCGCACCGTGGCCGAGGAGGTCGGCATCGTCCCCGATCCTGTGGTCACCGGCGCCTGCCTCGACGGCGACGGCACCGGCAGGGCCGCACGGCTGCGCCGGGCGGGCGTGCTGGCCCGGGTGGATCCGGCCACCAAGCTGGAACTGGTCCGTGTGCTGCGTGAGGGCGGTGAGGTCGTCACCATGACGGGTGACGGAGTCAACGACGCCCCCGCCCTGCGCCACGCGGACGTGGGGGTGGCGATGGCCGGCGACGAGGGCACCGACGTCGCCCGGGAGGCCGCCGCTGTGGTCGTCACCAACGGTGAACTCGGCACCGTCGTCACCGGAGTGCGCGAGGGACGGCGTCTGCGCCACAACGTCTCCTCCATGATCGGCTACCTGCTGACCGGTAACCTGGCCGAGATCCTCTTGGTCCTCACCGGTCTGGTTCTCTGGCCGGATCTGATCATCCCGCTGCTTCCCGTGCACCTGCTCTGGATCAACCTGGTGCTCGACGGCATCCCCGCCATCGCTCTCGGCGTCGACAAGCCGTCGGGCGATCCACTGGCCTTGCGGCCTCCTCGTGGTGGTCTGCTGTCGAGGGCCGTGCTCGGCCGCGTCGCGGTGCGATCGCTGGTCGTGGGCCTGCTCGTGATCGCCGGGGTCGAGGCCGCGCGCCGGATGGGCTGGAGCGACGAACAGGTCCGCACCCAGGCGGTCCTGACCCTGGTCTTCGCCCGGCTCACCCTCGCCTACGTCGTACGGGCCCACCGGTGGACCTTCGAACGCGGCTGGTGGCACGGGCGCGCGCTGCTGATCGCGGTTGTCTCCACCGGCCTGCTCCAGACGCTGGTCACCCTCGTCCCGCCGCTCGGTGCGGCACTGGCGCTGGTGCCGCCGCCCTCCGCCGGATGGGCGATGGCCCTGACGGCGGCGCTGCTCACCCCGCTGCTCTGTGATCTCGCCCGGACGCTCGACGGGAAGAGACGCGGCGACCTTTGACGGGTGAATCCGGCACCACGTCCCTCACCGAAAGGCGCTCGACGTTGCCCAGCTTGGCGACGAAGCGCACCGGTTCCTCGACGGCGGCCGGATCCTCGGTGAGGCCGGGTACGAGGACGAAGCGCACCCGGTGGGGCGACCGAGCTCGGCCAGACGGCGGGCAATCGCAGGGCAGGCTCCAGCATCTGGTGAAGGTCTTCCGTACGCGTGGGTCCAGTGTGTGACCGTAGGCGGCAAGGCCGACCTCGACCAGCGTCCTTGCCGCCACGGGAGGTGGGGTCATCGATCCTGCGGAGCCGGGGCGTCGTCCTCGTCCCACTTCAGCTCGTCGATCACGTCGAGTACACCGTTCGTCATGGTCGCCATGTGTGCCGTGATCCGCGCGTCGCTGCGTCGTTTCACCCGTCCGGTCAGCCTCACGATCCCTCGATCCACCGACAGCGAGATCGTGGAGGCGTCCTGGCGTGGGTAGCGGCCCAGGACGTCTTCCTGGATCTCCCGGGCGATGTCGGCGTCCGGCCGGATGAGGATCTTTAGCAGGTCACGACGGCTGACGATGCCGACGAGCCTGCCCCGCCGATCGACGACCGGCAGACGTTTGATCCCGTTGGCGTCCATCAGCCTCATGGCGTAGGCGGTGGCCTGCTGTGGTTCGACCGTGACGGCGGGAGAGGTCATCACATCGGCGGCGGTGTTCTCGTGTGTCCTTTCACCGTTCTCCCCGAGACCGACCGGATGAGATGGCCGGGTTCGCGACGCCGGCCTGCGTTCCTCGTGGTGGTAGCGGTCCTTGAGCTCCTGCTTCAGCAGCAGGTCGGCCTCGGAGACGACGCCGATGACGTGGCCGTCGGCGTCCAGTACGGGAACCGCGCTGACGCCGTGGGCGACGAGCGCCTCGGCGACGTCCTTGCACGAGGTGTCACCGCTGACCGACACCACCGTGCGGGTCATCACGTCGCCGACGTTCACGCGCATCGCTTCCTCCTGGGGGTGGGGTTCTCGACGGGGGTTCGCATACCGGGTCGCTCGACACGGGTGAGCCTCACGCTGACGGTGAGGATCCCCTTGGCGTACGTCGCCTTGACGTCCTTGGCGTCGGCTGCGGGGGGCAGCGCGATGGAACGGGAGAACGTGCCGTAGCGGAACTCGGTGCGGTGGCCGTCCCGGCCCTTGCGGCGGCGTTCGGCGCGGACGGTGAGCACACCGCCGGTGAGAGTGATCTTCAGGTCCTTGCCCGGATCGATGCCCGGCAGCTCGGCGCGCAGTACGTAGCGGTCGTCCTCGACGTAGTCCTCAAGCCGGATCGACTGTCCTGCCGTGGGCCACGGCTCCGCCAACGGTGAGCCCGGCCGGCCGAAGATCTCAGGGAAGAGTCCCGTGGAACCCCCGCGCACCAGCGTGTTCATCTTCTTCACCTTCCGTGGGTGCCTTCACCTGAATCCCATCCCCGGGCGGCGCGGGGAAGTAGGGGCCGAAGTCCTCTCCGGAAGGACTTTCGGCAGAGGCCACCACCGGTTCCGGACGCGGCCCGGAACGGCCCGGACACGGCCACCGGCCGGTTCGCTGGTGGGGTGAGGTGAGGCCGAAGGTCCCTGCGGTTCAAGCCGTACGGCACTGCACACCGGACGTCGCAGCCGATGTGATGGGAAGCGACAAACCCCCCTGAAAGGAACGGTCATGGCCATCACCGCAGGACGCCGCGTTTCCCCTCTCGCTCCGCACAGCGCCGCCTCGTCCTCGGACGGCACGCACCGGGCCCGCTACGCCTGGGCCGCCGCCCGTATCGCGCTGGGGTGGGTCTTCCTGTGGGCGTTCCTGGACAAGACCTTCGGCTGGGGCTTCGCCACCCCGGCCGCCAAGGCCTGGGTCGCCGGTGGCAGCCCCACCACCGGCTTCCTCAAGGGCACCGGCGAGAACGCCCTGGGCGGCCTGTTCTCCGCCCTGGCCGGACAGGCCTGGGTCGACTGGCTGTTCATGCTCGGCCTGCTCGGCGTCGGCACCGCCCTGCTCCTGGGTGCCGGCATCCGCATCGCCGCCGCCGCCGGCACCCTGATGCTGCTGATGATGTGGGCCGCCGAACTGCCCCTGACCACCAACCCGTTCATGGACGACCACCTGATCTACTCGATCATCCTGATCGGGCTGGCTTTGGCGGGCGCGGGCGACACCTGGGGCGTCGGCGCCTGGTGGAGCCGCACCCCGCTGGTCCGCGCCTACCCGGTGCTCAGGTAGATGCCTGCTCGCAGCCCCAACCCGCATCCCCGGCGCCCGCCCTCTTGAGGGTGGGCGCTGTCATGTTTTGATGCCAGACTTCGGAACATGTCGATCGGTGAGTCTCGTTCGGTGTTCCCGCACATGCGGCTGGACGAACTGTTGTCGGAGCTTCAGGTGCGGCTGGAGGCGGTGCTGGCCACGCGTGACCGCGTGCACGCGCTGCTGGACGCCGTCGTCTCGGTCGGCAGCGACTTGGACCTGGAGACCGTGCTGCGTCGGATCGTGGAGACCGCGACCACCCTGGTGGACGCCAGCTACGGAGCCCTGGGTGTAGTCGGAATGGAGAACACCCTGGTGCAGTTCGTCCCGGTCGGGCTGAGCGAGGAGGAGATCGCCCAGATCGAGCATTGGCCGCACGGCCTGGGCCTGCTCGGCCTGCTCATCAAGGAACCGCAGTCGTTGCGGATGGCCCGCATCTCCGACCATCCGGAGTCCTACGGGTTCCCGCCCGGCCATCCTCCGATGGGGTCCTTCCTCGGGGTTCCGATCCGGGTCCGCGATGAGGTGTTCGGCAACCTCTACCTCACCGAGAAACGCGGTGGTGCCGAGTTCGACGAGGAGGACGAGGCGATCGTCATCGCGCTCGCCACGGCCGCAGGCGTGGCGATCGAGAACGCACGCCTGTACGAGCAGACCCGCCGCAGGGAGACCTGGCTGGCGGCTTCCTCCGAGGTCACCACGAGCCTGCTGTCCGGCGCCGACCCACAGGAGGTCCTCACCCTGGTGGCGCAACGGGCCAGACAGATGATCGACGCCGACATCGTGGCGATTCTCCTGCCCGACGAGGCGAAGGAGAACCTCGATCTGGTGGTCGTGGACGGAGGGGACGCCGGACGCCTCGCCCGTTCCCGGGTTCCCGTCGCCGGTTCGCTGGCAGGCCGAGCCTTCGTGAACGGCGACCCCTTCGCCATCAGCGATCCGGCGGGGACGGACGTCGCGACGATCTTCGAGGGGGTTGTGCCGATCGGATCTGCCGGTGCCGTGCCACTCGGTGCGGGCGCGGCGGTACGAGGCGTGCTGTCATTGGTCAGGCGTGTGGGCCGGATGCCGTTCGGCCAGGCGGAGCTGCGCCTGCTGCACGCCTTCGCGGGGCAGGCGGCGATCGCCCTGGAGTTGGCCGAGGCTCGGCAGGACGCCGAACGCCTGGGCCTGCTGGAGGATCGGGACCGAATCGCCAAGGATCTGCACGATGTGATCATTCAGCGGTTGTTCGCGGTCGCGATGACCTTGATGAGTACGGTGCGGCTGGTGGAGCGGCCCGAGGCGTCCGGCCGCCTGCAGGGCGCGATCGACGAGCTGGACGAGACCATCCGGCAGATCCGCTCCACTATCTTCGCGTTGCAGACGCCACGCCAGGCCGACGTTCCCAGTTTGCGTGCGCGCGTCGTCACCCTGGTGGAAGGGGCGCGTGATCGCCTCGGCTTCATGCCCGCCCTGCGGATGGAGGGCCACCTGGACAGTGAGGTGCCCGAACCGGTGGCCGAGCATCTGCTGGCGGTCCTGCGGGAGGCGCTTTCCAACCTGGTCAGGCACGCCGAAGCGACCAGGGCCGAGGTGTCGGCGCAGGTCGCCGACGGTCACATCACCCTGGCGGTGACCGACAACGGGGCCGGGCTGCCCTCCGGCGGCCGCCGCAGCGGCCTGCGCAACCTTGAGGAGCGGGCCGCGCAACTCGGAGGCTCCTTCACCGCCGAATCTCTCCCCGAGGGCGGAACCCGGCTGCTGTGGAGTGTGCCGCTGGGCTAACGGCGGATACGCCATCCGAAGCGCGTGGCCCCGCAGGTCATCGACGACGCCGAACCCGAGCCGAGCACCACCACCGTACGGCGCGGCGCCGAGCTGATGCGCTCCCTCAGCAGGGGGTGCGCGTGGCCGAGCAGCGGCGCGCTAGGCGATTTCGTCGCCTGGCTCGTCGCGTTCGACGTCGATGGACCACTCCGCGGCCAGTGCGGCCAGCGCGCCCACCGCGGTCACCGCGGGAGCGGCGATGAACGCCACCACCCCGACGGTGACCGGTATCTCCAGCACGGTGTGCCCGTGAGCGTTCTTCACGATGATCCGGCAGACGTTGCCCTCGTGGATGAACTCCTTGATCTTCTCGGCGAGCTCCGCTCCGCGGACCCGTACTTCTTCCTTCGTGACGGTCATCTCATGATCTCCTTGTCTTCCGGGGTTGCCTGCCTGGCACCAGCATGTCCGCTACGGCGCCTTGGCGACGGAGACCAAGGTCCCGCGGCCGCCGCCGATGGTCCCGCCGACCGGGACCGCTACCGGTCCGTTCACGCGGGGGAGCCGTCCTCGTCCCATCGGATCTCGTCGACGACATCGACCACACCGTTGACCCGCAGCGCCATGTGCGCGGTGAGTTGTGCCTCACTGCGCTGTTCCATCCGGCCGGTCAGAGTCACCACGCCCCGGTGCACCAAGACCTTCACCTGGGAGGTGTCGGTCCACACAGAGCGGTCCAGAATGTCTCTCCGGATCTCCTCGGTGATCGCCGCGTCCGAGCGGAGGAAGACCTTGAGCAGGTCCTGGCGGCTGACGATGCCCTGCAGGACCCCGTTCTCGTCGACGACCGGCAGACGTTTGACGCCGTGCTCGTCCATCAGGCGTATCGCGTACACGATCGCGGACTGGGGGCGGACGGTGACGGCGGGGGAGGTCATCAGTTCGGCGGCGGTGTCACCGTGCGCCTTGGCCCTGCCCCGGTCCTGCTCCTGGGCGAGCCGGTGGCGCAGCCGGGCGCGCAGCGGTGGCTGGTAGCCCTCGCGGTAGTACTGCTCCTTGAACTCCTCCTTATGCAGTAGGTCCGCCTCGGAGACGACACCGATGACGTGGTTTCCGGCGTCGACGACCGGGACCGCGCTGACACCGTGGGCGATGAGCACCTCGGCGACGTCCTTGAACGGGGTGGCGCCGTCGACGGACGTCACCTCGCGGGTCATGATCTCGCTGACCTTCACGCGCATCGTGTCCTCCTTGGGGAGTGGGGGTTCCTTGTCCATCTCACTGCGCTTCCGGTCACGCGGGCAGGGCCGGAAGTCCTGCGTCGCCGGGATGTCGCGTCACCCCGGCGGGTCCTTGGTCTCTGCGGCGCCCGGTCGCCGATCCGGACGACGAGATCAGAGTCCGTCGCCGGAAGGGACCACCATGGAGACCGGCTGTCAACGGTCCGCGACGCTCGCCCAACCGGATGATCCAGAGCAGGCAGACGATGTGGCGGGCGCCGGCCGCGCCGCAGGAGAGGGGAGGTCACAGCTCGAAGACCAGCCGGGCCGGGACGGTGCTGTCGAGGACCTCGGTGAAGGAGGAGTTGATCTCCTCCAGCTTGCGGGTCTCGTAGATCACCCTGGTTCGCCCGGCGGCGTGCAGCCGGAAGACCTCGGCCAGGTCACCGCGGGTACCGACGATGGAGCCGATCACACTGATGCCCCCCAGGACGGTCTCGAAGATCGGCAGCTTCATCGCGTTGTCCTTGGGCAGGGAGACCAGCACCAGGCGGCCGCCACGTCGCAGGCAGGCATGGGCCTGCTCCAGTACGCGTGGGCTGGCGGCGAGCACGATCGCCACGTCGGCCCCGCCGAGGGCCTTGATCTCGGCGACCGGGTCACCGGTGGCGGCGTTGACGGTGTGGGCGGCTCCCAGTTCCTCGGCGAGCCGAAGCTTGTCGGCGGTGATGTCGACGGCGATGGTCTCGGCGCCGAAGATCTGCGCGTACTGCTGGGCGAGATGGCCCAGGCCGCCGATGCCGAAGATCGCGGCGCGCTCGGCCGGGCGTAGGCCGGATACCTTGACGGCCTTGTAGGTCGTGACGCCCGCGCAGGTCAGCGGGGCGGCCTCGGCGGGGGAGAGGCCGTCGGGGACCGGGACGACGTAGTCGGCGTGGGCGACGGCGTACTCGGCGTGGCCGCCGTCGAAGGCGTAGCCGGTGTTCTTCTGGGACTCGCACAGGGTCTCACGGCCGCTGACGCAGTACTCGCAGGTGCCGCAGGCGTAACCCAGCCACGGGATGGCGACGCGCTCGCCGACGGCGCGGCCGGTCACCGCGGAGCCGATCTCCTCGATGACGCCGACGCCCTCGTGCCCGGGAGTGAAGGGCAGCGCCGGCTTGACCGGCCAGTCACCGTGGGCGGCGTGGATGTCGGTGTGGCACAGGCCGCTGGCCTCGATGCGGACCAGAACCTGGTGGGGGCCGGGTTCGGGGACGGGGATCTCCTGGATCTCCAGAGACTTACCGAAGGCGGTGACGACGGCGGCGCGCATTTTCATGGTTTCGGTCCTCCTGGATGACTGCCTCCAGACTGTTGCCCGAGGCGGTTCGGAGGCAGAGGCGAAGGTCCTGGCCGCAGTGGACATCGGGCCCGTGCCCGCGAACAAGGAGCCTGGACGGGGGTCCCGCAGACCACCGCGCTGGTCGTCGGGAACGTCGTGGGCACCGGCTGTCCGGTCTGACCGAGACCGGCGTTCCTGAGGTGCGCGCGAGCACATCCTCGACGGCGGCCTCGACGAGCGATGGTCCGTTCCGATGCCCGTTGGCGGAGCCGCAGCCGCCCGGCACCGGAAAGGCCGCCAGCGTGCCTGACCCGGCAGGCCGGATACACCAGCAGCAGGAACTGCCGGGGCGGGGAGATCCCAACCCGACGGCCGCTCGTGCTGCGGGCGTCCGGTCACACCGTCATGACGCGGTGGAACAGGCGCTTGGTCATCTCGTTGGCGGTGACGTACACGGCGGTGAGCGCGGCCAGTACGGCCAGCACGCTCCAGGGGAGCGGCACCAGGCCCAGCACCGCGGCGGCCGGAGTGTAGGGCAGGGCCACGGTGAGGGCCGCCACCAGGAGACTGGTCGACAACAGCGCGGGGGAGGGGCGGCTGCGGAAGAACGGGCGGGCGGTGCGCAGCACGAGCATGACGGCCAGTTCGGTGGCGGTGGACTCCACGAACCAGCCGGTGCGGAACAGGTCGGTGCCGGCGTTCAGACCCGCTCGCAGGATCAGGAACGTGGCGATGTCGAAAACGGAGCTCAGCAGGCCGAATATGATCATGAAGGTGCGGATCCGGGCGACGTCCCAGGAGTGAGGCCGCCGGAGCTGTTCCGGATCGACCGTGTCGGTGGCGATGGTGGTGCCCGGGATGTCGGACAGGAAGTTCAGCAGCAGGATCTGACGGGGCAGCAGCGGGAGGAAGGGCAGGAAGACAGCCGCCGCGGCCATGCTGAGCATGTTGCCGAAGTTGGCGCTGACGGTCACCCGGATGTATTTGAGGGTGTTGACCAGGGTGCGTCTGCCCAGCCGTATTCCGTCGGCGATGACCTTGAGGTCCTTGTCCAGCAGCACGATGGCGGCTGACTGCTTGGCCACGTCGACCGCCGTGTCCACCGAGATCCCGATGTCGGCGGTGTGCAGCGCCGGGGCGTCGTTGATGCCGTCACCCAGGAAGGCGACGGTGGCGCCCGAGGCGCGCAGCGCGGTCACCAGGCGCTGTTTGCGCCGGGGGTCCACCTCGGCGAAGACCTGGACGTTCGTCACGCGTTCGGCCAGTTGCCGGTCGGTGAGAGGGTCGATGTCGGCTGCGGTGAGCACGGGGCCGTCCAGCCCCACCTGGCGGGCGATCTGTCCGGCGGCCAGGCGGTTGTCGCCGGTGATCAACCGGACGGAGACGCCGAGCGCGGCCAGGTCGCCGATGGCCTCGGCGGCGCCGGGCTTGACCGGGTCGTGGAAGGCCAGCAGCCCGGCCAGAGTCATGTCGCGCTCGTCGTCGGCGGTGACCGCCGATCGCCCGGGCAGCTCGGCGGTGCACACCCCCAGAACCCGGAAGCCTGCGGCGCTGAGTTCGGCGAAACGCTGTTCCACCTGCCCGCGCACCGTCTCCAGCGCGACGACACGATCACCGACGCGGGCGGTGGCGCACACCTGGAGCACCGATTCCAGCGCGCCCTTGGTCACCAGGGTCGGCACTCCGGTGTGCTCGGCCAGCACCGACAGGCGCTTGCGCTGGAAGTCGTACGGCACCTCGTCCAGGCGCCCGCCCGCATCCAGCGGCGGCGCGCCTGCCATGATCGCCTGGTCCAGCGGGTTGACGAATCCGTGCTGCAGTCCGGCGTTGAGCCGGGCCAGTGCCAATACCCGCGCGCTGGGCGCCCCCTGGAGGTCGAGAGCGGCGTCCAGGCCGACCACACCCACGGTGAGGGTTCCGGTCTTGTCGGTGCACAAGACACTCATGGCGCCGAAGTCCTCGATCGCGTCCAGCCGTTTGACGATGACCTTCTCGGCGGCCATGCGCCGGGCGCCCGCTGAGAGGCTGACGGCGACGATCGCGGGCAGCAACTGCGGGGTGAGCCCCACCGCCAGGGCCAGCGAGAACAGCAGCGACTCCACGAACGGCCGGTGAAGCACCAGGTTGACGATGAAGATGGCGGTGACCAGCACGGTCATCGCCCGCACCAGCAACATGCCGAACGCGGTCATGCCGCGCTCGAACCCGGTGGCCACCTGACGGTCCGTCAGCCGCGCGCTGACCGCGGCCAGTTCGGTGTCCCGGCCGGTGCGCTCGACGTGTGCCAGGCCGCTGCCGCTGGCCACATGGGTTCCGGCGTACAGCGTCGCCCCGTCCGTCTTGTCCGCAGGGAAGGACTCGCCGGTCAGCGCCGCCTCGTTCACCAGCAGGCTGTGTGAATCACGTACGGTGCAGTCGGCCGGCACGATGTCCCCGGCACGCAGCACTACCAGGTCCCCGGCCACGATCTCCTCGGTGGGGACGGACTGCTCCCTGCCGTCCCTGATCACCTCGGTGTGGAGACGGATCTGATGCAGCAGCGCCTGGACCGCGTTGCCGGCTGAGCGTTCCTGCCAAAAGCCCAGCGCGCCGCTGGCCGCGACGATCACCATGATGATGAGCCCGTCGGCGAGGTCGCCCAGCACCATCGACAGCACCGTCGCCGCGATCAGGATCAGCACGATCGGGCTGGTGAACTGGGCCGCCAGCAGGCGCAGCCCTCGGTGCCCCTGTCCGGCCGCCACCCGGTTGGGGCCGTTGGCGGCCAAGAGCCGTTCGGCCTGCTCACTGCTCAGGCCCTCGGCCCCTATGGTCGATGTCACCTGGCGATTGTCTTACCGCAGGCAGTGGGGCTGTAGGGCCGAAATCCTCTCCCCGGCAGAGCAGTCGGGCATCGGATCGGTGAGGAACCAGGCCCTGTTCTGAGTTCTGTGTTCTGTATCGAACGTGTGATGAAGAGCTCACGGCCCCGCTTGAGACGGCGGGGTCGCAGAGCGGCACCATGTGACCGAAATATGAGAAAGCGTTAGCTCCTCGGCTCCGGCATTTGATGGTCATCTTGAGATGATCACCCCGCCTCACAGAGGAGCCCTTTGGTGAAAATCCACACGCTGCATGCCGTGGCAGCGCTCGCGCTCGCCTTCGGAGTCGGCGCTCTGCCCGGTGCCGCGTCGGCGGCTGCCGCCGACACCGCCACAACGTCCACCGCCGAAGCCCGTTCCTCTGCGTCCCTGCCACCGGACTGGTACCGCCAGGGCCCCTTCCCCTCCCAGGACGTCTGCTGGACGACCCGGCGGGAGGGCGCCGACCGTGGCGACCACACCTCGGCGAGCGGCTGCTACCACTACGACGGTGGCCAGGGCTGGCCGGCGGGCTGGTACTTCGACGTGTACCTCCCGTGATCCTCGGCGCAGCACAAACCGGTCCCGCTATCCGGACCGTGCGTCCGGAATATGGAAAGCCGTGAACTCCCCACCCTCATCGATCGGTGGTCCTCTGAAGGTGTCTTTCCACCCGGCCGAGGAGCCGCCATGAAGATCCGCCGATTACCTGCCGCGCTACTCGTGACGGCACTGGGCACAGCCGTTCTGGTCGGCGCCGGGTCCGCGTCCGTCGGCTACCAGGCCGGAGCCTCAGCCGAGAGCCGCGCCTTCTCCGCCTTCGCTCCGCTGCCGCCGAACTGGTACTGGTCCAGCCGCTACGAGACCTCGGAAGCTTGCTGGGCCGGGTACAGGGACGCCGCCGAGAACGGCGACTTCGCCGGGCTCGGAGGCTGCCGGTGGGACTCCGGCGACCGATACCGCCAGGCGGGCTATTACTTCCTCAGGTACATCCCCTGATCCCTGACGGGCGCGCCCCGGCCACCTGTGCTTTCGGCCCTTGGCCGCCCGCCCTCAAGCGAGCCCCTGCCCGAGAGCAGGGGTTTCCACCGTTCGGGCGCCTCCGATCACCCGGCTGGGGACGGCGGATCACCGCAGCGGGTCGGCCGCGGCGGAACCGTCGGGCGGGCGGGCGACACCGGCTCTTTCCGCCTCCCAGCGGTCGAGAAGCCTGGGGAACTCCCGTGCCATGAACGCGTACATGTCGCGCATGAGTTCCAGCCGGGCACGGGCCGCGGGATGGCCGCCCACCGCGCCGAGCCCTTGCTCGGCCAGTTCGGCGAAGGCGGTGAACTCGGTCATCTTCGCTCGGAACGCGCGCCCGAAGACGTCCTCGGTCAGCCGGTGGTGGTCCCGCCGTGCTCGCGGAGGGCGGTAGCGCTCGATGAGCCCGCCGTGCTCCAGCTGACGCAGGGCCACGCTCATGCTGCTCTTGGCGACGCCGAGTCGCCCGCACAGCCCCGGGGCGTCGAGGCCCTCACCGGTGTCGGCCAGCAGGCACCCGATCACGCGGCCGGACGTGCGGCTGAGTCCCAGCCGTTCGAAGTACAGCCCGGCACTCTCCACGAACTCCTCGACGGTCCCCATGCGATCATTCTATGCTGTTCGGAACGTTCCGAACAAAGAGGACTTTGTATGCCTCACCCTGAACCACTCACGATCGCCGTCACGGGAGCCAACGCCGGAATCGGCCTGCGAGCCGCACGCCGACTGGCCACGCAGGGACACCGTGTCCTGGCCCTGTGCCGCGACCCGCACCGCGGCCGGACCGCCCTGGAGACGATCAACGCCTCCGCGGCCCACCCCGCCACCCTCGTCGTGGCCGACCTCTCCGATCCGGTCTCCATCGGCGCGGCGGCCGACCGGATCTCCCGCGAGAACGACCGTCTCGACGTCCTGATCAACAACGCCGCGGTGTTCGACCAGACGATGCGCCGACCGGCCTTCACCACATCCGGCCACGAGCTGTTCTGGGCGACCAATCATCTGGGGCCCTTCCTGCTCACCGCGCTCCTGAGCCCGCTGCTGGCCGCCGCCCCCCGCCCCCGGGTGATCAACGTCGCGAGCAAGGGACTGGTCACCATGCCGCGTATCGCCATCCGCTTCGCCCACCTCGACGATCCCGCCTGGTACACCCCGACCAAGGCGTACTACCACGCCAAGCTCGCCCAGATCATGACCGGTTACACGCTGGCCCTGCGCACCCGCGGCGTCCTGGACGTCGCCTGCGTCCGAGTGCCCGCCGTACGGCTCGACGCCGACCGCATCGCGGCCCTGCCCTGGGCCCTGCGCGCGCTGTACGCGCCCAAGAACCGGTTCGCGGTCCCGGCGGAACGGCTGGGTGAGACCTACGCGACCCTGGCCACCCGCACCACCACCTGGCAGGAGCACGCCGACCCCGCGGCGCGGGGCAGAGCGGCGCTGCGCGGCGTCTACCTGGACGAGAACCTGCGGCCGGTCGACGCCCCCGCCTTCGCCTACGACGCCGACGCCCGCGAGCGGCTGTGGGAGGTGTCCGGCGACGCCACCGGCGACCCGTCCTGGGCCTGGTGAGGCCGCTTCACCTGATCGGCCTCCGGGAGCCCACCCGTCGCGACGCCGTACCCGTGGCTTGGAGGTTCATGGCTGCTGTTACGGTTGGGCACGGTGTGCCGGGAAGTCTGGTCGGCGAGGACGTATCCCTTTGGGCACAGGCGGAGGCACGGGCCATGCGGCAGCCGATGAACACCAGGTGTTTTGCCGGACTCCGATCGGCGGAACGCTGATGGACACACTCCTGATCTCGTTCGCGGGTCTGCTGCTGCTGGCGGTGCTGCTGTCCAGCCTGGCCCGCCGGACGATCCTGTCGACGGCGGCGTTGTTCCTGGTCGGCGGGTTCGTGCTGGGCGACGGCGTGCTCGGGGTGATCTCCCTGAGACCCGGCGACGAGCTCGTCGGCACGCTGGCCGAGCTGGCGCTGTTCACGGTGCTGTTCACCGACGGCATGCGGGTCGGCTGGAAGGACCTGAGCGGCGCCTGGAAGCTGCCGGGCCGGGCGCTGGGCTGGGGACTGCCGCTGACGCTGGTGGTCACCGCCGTGGGCGCGCACTACCTGATCGGCCTGGGCTGGACCGAGTCACTGCTGATCGGCGCGATCCTGGCCCCCACCGACCCGGTCTTCGCCGCCGCGCTGGTCGGCAACGACAAGGTGCCGCCCCGGTTGCGGCAACTGCTCAACGTCGAGTCCGGCGTCAACGACGGGCTGGCGTTGCCGTTCGTGATGTTGTTCCTGGCGGTCGCCGCCGGGTCGAAGGACCTGCACCTGGGAGAGCTGGGGCTGGAGCTCGGCGTCGGGGTGCTGATCGGGGTCGTCGTCCCGTGGCTGGCCATCAGGCTGGAGCAGACCCGGTGGTTCTCCGCCTCCACCGCGTACGAGCCCCTCAACGCCCTGGCCATCGGCCTGCTGGTGCTGGCGCTGGGCAAGGCGACGCACGGCAACCTGTTCCTGGCCGCGTTCTGCGCGGGCATCACCGTGGCCACCTTCGGCGAGCGGCAGCGTGAGTCGTTCGAGCACTTCGGTGAGTTGATCGCGGAGGTGTTCAAGCTGGCGGCGCTGCTGGTGTTCGGCGCGCTGATCAGCTGGCCGCTACTGGGCTCGGTCGGCTGGCGCGGCTGGCTGTTCGCGATCCTGGCGCTGGTACTGGCCAGGCCGGTGGCCATCTGGATCTCCTTCCTGGGGGCACGGCTGACGCTGCGGGAACAGGCCGCGGCGGCGTGGTTCGGACCCAAGGGGTTCGCCTCGGTGGTCTACGGCCTGATCGTGCTCGGCTCCGGGATCGTCGCGGCACAGGAGGTCTTCCAGCTGGTCGCGGTGACGATCGTGCTGTCGATCCTGCTGCATTCGTCCACCGACGTGGTGGTCGCGCGCTGGTTCGACGAGGAACGCGACGTTCCCGCCTGGTACGGCGCCGCCCGGCGGCTACGTGACCGGGTACGGGGGGAGTCCGCCTCGTGAGAGGGCGCGGGCGGGTGCCGGCGGTGCTGGATCGTCTCCGGCATCCGGCTCAGGTGGTCGTGACCGGTTTCGGGAGCGCGGTGCTGGTGGGTACCGCCCTGCTCGCGCTTCCGTTCGCCACCGCCTCCGGGGAGTCCGCCGGCTGGCTCACCGCGCTGTTCACCGCGACCTCCGCCGTGTGCGTCACCGGCCTGACGGTCGTCGACACTGTCTCGCACTGGTCGGTGTTCGGCGAGGTCGTCATCGCCGTGCTGATCCAGGTGGGCGGCCTGGGCATCATGACCCTGGCCACCCTGTTCACCGTTCTCGTCACCGGGCGGATCGGGCTGCGGGCCCGCCTGTTCGCCCAGGCCGAGACCAAGGCGCTCAACATGGCGGACGTACGGCGGGTGGTGCGCGACGTCGTGCTGTTCAGCCTCGCCTGTGAGTCGCTCGCCGCGATCGTCCTCACGGCGCGGTTCGCGACCGGATACGGCGAGTCGTTCGGCCGCGCGCTCTACCTCGGGATCTTCCACGCGGTCTCGGCGTTCAACAACGCCGGGTTCGCCCTGTGGCCGGACAACCTCACCCGGTTCGTGGTGGACCCGTGGGTGTGCCTGACGATCGCGGCGGCGGTGATCGTGGGCGGGCTCGGGTTTCCGGTGGTGTTCGAACTGCTGCGCTCGTGGCGTCGTCCCGACCGCTGGTCGCTGCTGACCCGCATCACCCTGACGGTCACCGCGGTTCTGCTGGCGGCGGGCACCGTGGCCCTCACCGTCACCGAGTGGTCCAACCCGGCGACACTGGGGCCGCTCAGCGGTCCCGCCAAGGTGCTGGCCGGGTTCTTCGCCGCGGTGATGCCGCGCACAGCGGGCTTCAACAGCCTGGACATCGCGCAGATGTATCCCTCCAGCTGGCTGGTCACCGACTCGCTGATGCTCGTCGGCGGCGGCAGCGCCGGGACCGCGGGCGGTATCAAGGTCACGACCTTCGGACTGCTGGCGTTCGTCGTCTGGGCCGAGATGCGAGGTGAGAGCCGGGTGAACATCGGTCATCGCCGTCTGCCCGAGTCAGCGCAGCGGCAGGCGGTCTCGCTCGTCGTGCTCGGCCTCTGCCTGATCGCCGTCTCGACCTACACGCTGCTCGTGCTGACCCCGCACAGCCTGGACCGGGTGCTGTTCGAGGTCATCTCGGCCTTCGGCACCGCCGGTCTGTCCACCGGAATCACGGCCGACGTCACACCCGCCGGTCATCTGCTGCTCGTGCTGCTGATGTTCACGGGCCGGCTCGGGCCTCTCACCCTCGGTTCCGCGCTCGCCCTGAAGGAACGTACCCGCCGCTACGAGCTCCCCGAGGAGCAGGTCATCGTTGGCTGACAGGAGAGACGACCCGGTGGTGGTGATCGGGCTGGGCAGGTTCGGCACCTCGCTCGCCCTTGAGCTCGTCCGCCAGGGCACGGAGGTGCTGGCGGACGACCACCGGCCCAAGGTCGTGCAGAGTCTCGCCGGGCGGATTCCGCACGTCGTCACCGCCGACTCCACCGATCCCCAGGCGCTGGACCAGCTCGGGGTCTCCGACTTCTACCGGGCGGTCGTGGCCATCGGCGGTGACATCGAGGCGAGCATCCTGACCGCGTCGATCCTGAGCGAGCTGGAGATCGACGACAT
>NZ_JBEXZT010000033.1:0-71185 GCF_040631275.1 Streptosporangium sp. NPDC020145
CGGTGCCGTGCGTGAGGGGTTTCGGCTTGGGCGCGTCGGTGTCTGGACTGAGGAGTGAGGGAGCGAAGCGGACGAACGACGAGGGAAGACACCGACGCGCCCAAGCCCGCGCCGCCGCAGGCGGCGCAAAAAGGCACAGCACAACTACATACCGATCGCGAACACGAACGCCGCTGAGAGGACGGTCAGGGCCACCACGGCGCAGCGGCTCAGGGAGCGGCCCCTGCGTAGTGCCAGGAGCAGTCCGATCACGAACACGGCCACGAGGAGGGTGTCCCAGGGCCAGAATCCCCGGATGTACTCGGGGCCGCCCCGGAGGGTTTTGTCGAGCCCGTCGATCGCGACGATTCCAACGAGCGCGCCGCTGGCCAGGTCGCCCCACACGTCACGTCGTCCGCTGAAGTAGGCGAGTACTCCGAAGGTCGCGAGGGTGGCGACGGTGAGGTTCACCGTCGGGCCGTTGCTGCCGAGGACCATTCCCGGCCCTCTGGCGGTGAAGTTGAGCAGGTTCGCGCCCGACTCGAAGATCGTGGCGGCCAGCAGTGCGATGAGGGGGCCGAAGCTCGCCAGCGCGCTGGTCAGGGCGGCCCAGCCGAATCCCGCGGCGGTGCGTCCCACGATCACGACGAACAGGACGTACGCGTACGGCTCGTAGAGCGAGTGGATCAGTTGTGGCCCGTAGGAGAGCAGCGCTCCGGCCGCGCCGAGGATCATGCCGACCAGGAGGGAGAGCACCATGTGCAGAAGGATTGCCCGCTCCTGCCGGTCTCCGGCGAGGTAGTCGTATTCGAGCGTATGGTCCGATCCCGCCAAGGTCAGTGATCCCCCGATCGCATTGCCCCCATAACCATGCAAAGCATATCTGACCTGCAAGAATGACCCAAATACCCCAAGAGATGGTCAAGAGGAGCGCCGGGAACCCGGCCCGCGCAACGGCCGCGTCACCCTGGCCGCCCGGCGCCGTGGTGGGACAGAATCACCCTCAGGGGCGGTCACCGCTTGGGAGGCGACATGGCACCGGAGAACAGGCCGTTGAGGGTCGCGGTCGTCGGCTCGGGACCGGCCGGTCTCTACACGGCGGAGGCCCTGACGAGGCAGGCCCCCGGAGCCGTCGAGGTGGACGTGCTCGAACGGCTGCCGACGCCGTACGGGCTGGTGCGCTACGGCGTCGCCCCGGACCACACCTCGATCAGGTCGATCGCCGACTACCTGCGACGGGTCCTCGAACTGCCGAACGTCCGCTTCCTCGGCGGTGTGGAACTCGGCCGGGACGTCTCGGTCGCCGACCTGCTGGCCTGCTACGACGCCGTGGTCTACTGCACCGGTGCGCCGGTTGACCGGCGGATGGGCGTGCCGGGCGAGGACCTGCCGGGAAGCGCGGCGGCCACGGACTTCGTGAACTGGTACTGCGGCCATCCCGAGGTGCCGGCCGACCGGTTCACCCTCGACAGTCCCGAGGTCGCGGTGGTCGGCGTCGGCAACGTCGCGGTGGACGTGGTGCGTGTCCTGGCCAAGTCCGCGCGGGAGCTGCGCGCCACGGACGTGCCCGAGGAGGTGCTCGCCCGCCTGGCGGCCAGCCGGGTGCGGGTCATCCACATGATCGGCCGCCGGGGGCCGGAGCACGCCAAGTTCACCCTGAAGGAGCTGCGGGAGCTCGGCGAGCTGACGAACGCGGACGTGCACGTGCGTCCGGACGAGTCGGCGGCCGACCTGTCCCGGGCTTCGCGCCAGGTCAGGGGGAACGTCGAGGTGCTACGCGGCTGGGCGGCCCGCACCCCCGCCGGTCGTCCCCGGCGGCTTGAGGTCCGGTTCTGGATGCGGCCCGTGGAGATCGTCGGCCGGGACCGGGTCGAGGGGCTCAGGCTCGAACGGACCAGGCGGACCGAGGACGGGATCGTCGGGACGGGCGAGTTCGAGACCCTTCCCGTCGGGATGGTGCTGCGCTCGGTCGGCTACCGCAGCCTCCCGCTGCCCGGCGTGCCCTTCTCCGAGCGGACCTCGACCGTGCCGAACGAGGCCGGCCGGGTCCGTGACCGCGAGTACGTCGCGGGCTGGCTCAAGCGCGGCCCGACCGGTGTGATCGGCACCAACAAGTCCGACGCCGCGGAGACCGTCCGCACGCTTCTGGCCGATCTCGCCGGCCGTGCGCCCGTACCGCGCGGCGGCCTGGACGCCCTGCTCGCCTCACGGGGCGTCTCCCCCGTCACCTACGACCGCTGGCTGGCCATCGAGGCCGCGGAGATCGCCCTGGCCAGGACGCTGGGCCGGGGCGAACGCGTCAAACTCCTGGGCCTGGACGCCATGCTCGACGCCGGCGGCCGGTGACCTCACCCGGCTCGGCGGGCCCTCCCCGACGCGTGGGCCGCGACGAGGAGGGCGACGTCAGTCGATCAGGGCCCGCCACTCACGGACCCTGCGCGCCTCGACCGGGTGTGCCCACGAGGCCCGTACGGCACCTCCGACGTGGAAGGCGCGTACGCCGTATTCGAGCAGCGCCGGGACGTGTGTGGGCTTGAGCCCGCCACCGGCCATGATCAGTGGCCCGTCCCCCGCCTCGCAGCGGGTCTTGAGCACCCGCAGGCCGTCCCCGACGCCGCTGGGCGCGCCCGAGGTGAGCACGGTCGCGAGGTTGGGCAGCAGCCGTACGGCCCGCCACCCCGCCTGGACGTCGGCCGCGTGGTCGACGGCCCGGTGGAAGGTCCAGGGCAGCGGGGCGACGGCGTGGATGAGCGCCTCGGTCGCGGCGAGGTCGACCGTCCCCGCCTGGTCGAGGAAGCCGAAGACGAACCCGGCCGCGCCCGCCTCCGCGAGGGCCTTGGCGTCACGCCGCAGGCTCTCCAGAGTCTCGGGCCCGGCCAGGAAGGAGGCCTCGCCGCGCAGCATCACCATCTGCGGCAGCGCGCACTCCTTGGAGATCGCCGCGACCGTCTCCACCGCCGGGGTGAGCCCGTCGGACGCGATGTCGGCGACGACCTCAAGACGGTCGGCACCGCCCTCCTCAGCCGCGACGGCGTCGCGGACGTCGAGCGCGATCACCTCAAGCAAGGAACCGGTCATGGGGTGAGGCTATCGGATGACTTTGTCCTGGGATCGCCGTGGTTCAGACATGTTCGGCGAGGGAGGAGTCGTGGCTGCTCACAAGCGGTCCACGGCGTCCGCCGAGCCCGCGCCGGTCGGTGAACGGCAGCGCCGTGCCGAGGCCGCCGCGCACGCCTCCGGGCCGCTGGAACAGCGCTCCCGAGGCGCGGTGCGGGAGGTCCACGGTGCGCAGGTGGGTGAAGCGCTGGCCCCGGTAGTAGTCCTGGAGCCTCATGTTGTCCTTGGAGCAGTCGAGCCTGAGCCAGCGCCCTCCGGCGGCCACCACCCGCAGGCCCGCCCAGTCGAGCAGGGCCCGCCCCAGACCGAGACCGGAGCAGGAGCGGGCGACCGACAGCTTGTGGACGTACAGCGCGGCGCCGGGGAGGTCCTCCGCCTGCCAGAACTCGGGGTCGGCGTTGCCGTCGAGGGCGATGGTGGCTACCACGCCCCGCTCGCCCTCCACCAGATACATGTCACCCGTCTCGATCAGCGGGGCTATGCGCGCGGCGGGGAAGCCTCCGGCGGGCCACTGCCGTACGCCTCTGCCGTTCAGCCAGTCGGCGGTCTCCGCCAGGAGGGTGAGGACCTCCCCGAGGTCGGCGGCGGTCGCGGTGCGCAGCGCGAGCGGACGCGCGGTGACGGTACCGACGGTGTTGGAGTGCATGATTGATCCCTTCGTTGCACAGGGTGCGTGAAGAGGCACGGAGAGTAACCGTTCGATGACGCACGGTGTCCATGCCGGCCCAGGCGAATGCCTAGGGGTCCAGGGAGGGCGGGGGCAACGGCCCGCGCCCTGCCGCCTTGGGCGGGCGGCCCGGCAGGCGCCCGCGGCGCGGGCGTGCTGGGAGCCGGCCCGGCCGGGCGGTCACGGAGATGTCAGCGGCTTTCCAGCTCGTACCTGATCAGGTGCTTGTCCGCGGGGAGCACGGAGACGGCGACCCGGACGGGGGTGTCTCCCTCGTCGTAGCCGACCCTGATGTAGACGACGACCGGCGTGCCCGACTGGAGCTGCAGGCGGTGGGTCTCCGAGGTGTTCGGCATCCTGGCCCAGATGTCGTCGACCATGCGGACCTGACGGTGGCCCAGCTCGGTCAGCACCCTGTTGGCGCCGCGCGTGATGTCGCCGGGACGGGCGATCTCGGAGTCGGCGACCAGGGACAGCGGGAAGTAGGAGTCGTTGGTGTTGTACGGCTGGCCGTCGACGAAACGCAGCCTGCGGCGGACCACGGCGAACTCGTCGTCGGCCAGTTCCAGCCTGCTGGCGATCTCCTCGGCGGGCTGCACGATCGCGACCTCGATGTGCTGGCTCGGCACGCGCCCCTCCTGGGAGACCGCCCAGGCGAAGGCCTCCTTGGTCTCCTCCGGCTGCGGCTGGAGCTCCCGCTGGGGGTGGATGAGCAGCGGCCTGCGTTCCCTGACGACGGTTCCCCTGCGGGGGGTGCGGGTGATCAGGCCCTCGTTGACCAGCTCTCCGAGGGCGAGCCGTACGGTGTTGCGGCTCACCTGGTGGATGCCCATGAGCTCGACCTCGGTCGGCAGCTGATCGCCCGGCCGGAGCGCACCGGAGTAGATGGCCCTCCGGAGTTCGGAGGCCACCAGCTGATACAGCGTTGACCGCGGCATTAAGTCCCCTTTGTGCCAACAAAACTAGACGATTTGGTTTTACCGGGGAACAGCCTCTTGACCCAACCTCTCGTTACCCGCATCATCCAATCGTTGGTACAAATCCATCGAAAGGTCGGCAAGGGGGTGAACGCCGGTGCCATCGGTCCGCGTGGGCGCGCCACGCCCGTCCCGGCGCGACCTCGGCGGTCCGACGCGCCTACTGCGCTGCGCGTCGCCCCGCCACGGATTCCCCCACACCTACCAGAGCGATGGGGACGGCACACGAGTGCTTTCGGTACCGACAGATCTGACCCTTTGGTGGAGAAATAGGTTTTTTGTCCGAAATGAGAAAGGCGGCATCCGCCCTCTCTTCCGGCGCCACCAGGGTCCGGTCTTCGGCGACACCCCCTCCGGGGAGGCGCGGGTTCCTCAGGTCCGCGTCTCCCCTGTCACCGGCCCCCGGCGCGGGTAACCGGTTCGAGGACCCCAACCCTCGCCGGGGTCCTCGCATCGCCGCGCCGGGCAGGAGCGCGTCCTGGCGGGTCCCCCACGCCCGCCAGGACGCGTCTCCGCTCTCCCGCCCGTCCGGCGGCTCCGGCGACTAAGATCACCCCATGCGGTCGGGGCGGAAAGTCGGGCTGCTCCTGGGTCGTCCCCAGATCTTCGACGTGACGCTGGTCGTGCTCCTCTGCCTGCCCTCGCTGATCGTCCTGCCCTTCACCCTGCTGGACGACGATCCGGACACGGCCATGAGGGCGGGGCTGTTCCTGCTCGCCGTCCCGCCCCTTCTGGCGCGGCGCCGCCACCCGGTCCCGGTCGCCGTCGTGATCGCGGCGCTCGACATCGCGGGGCGCCTGACGATCACTCCTTCCCTCTCGATCCTCGCGGCGATCGCCCTGTACGGCCTCGGCCGCCACACCACGACCAGGAGGGCGTTGGCCGCCTCCCTCCTCCCGGTGACGGCCGCCTACGCCGTCACGTCCTCCGCGTCCCTCACGGCGGGCCCCCAGTCCTCCGGCGCGTTCGCCTTCGGTGCCCTCTTCCCGCTGGTCCTCACCGGCGCCGGTCTGCTGGCGCGATCGAGGGCGGAGACACGACGGCTCAAGGAGAGCATCCGGACCGAGGAGGCGGTGCAGGCCGAACGCCGCCGCATCGCCCGTGAACTGCACGACGTCGTCGCCCACCACATCACCGTGGTCAGCGCGCTGGTCGGCGGGGCCAGAGTGAACCTGCCCACGGAGCCGCCCGAGGCCACGCAGGCGCTGCTGGCCGCCGAGCAGAGCGCCAGGCAGGCCCTCACCGAGATGCGGCACCTGCTGAAAGTGCTACGGGCCGACGGCTCCGGAGGCGACGACGGGCCCGTGACCGTCCCGTCCTCCCCCGGCGGCTTCGGCCTGGTGGGGATGGCCGAGCGGGTCGCGCTGTGCGGGGGAAGCCTGGACGCCGGACCGGGACCGGCGGGCGGCTTCCGGGTCCACGCGAGGCTGCCGCTGTGATCACCGTGCTGCTGGCCGACGACCACACCCTGGTCAGGACCGGATACCGGCTCATGCTGAACGCCCAGCCGGGCATCACCGTGGTCGGCGAGGCCGCCGACGGCCTGGAGGCCGTGGCGCCGCGTCTGCTCCTCGGCCTCATCCGCACCCACGTCAGAGGCGCCCCGTCCCAGGCGCCCGCCCGGATCCGGGGCCGGACCCCTCTCGACGGGCTCACCGCGAGGGAGCTGGAGGTGCTGACGCTCATCGGCGGGGGCCGCTCGAACGCCGAGATCGCCGACGCGCTCGCGATCTCACCGAACACCGTGAAGAACCACGTGACGGCGTTGTTCGCCAAGATCGGCGCACGGGACCGGGCGCAGGCCGTGATCGTCGCCTACGAACGGGGCCTGGTCAGACCAGGAGAGTAGGACCCGGCTCCCTGTCCGGGCCGCCGCGGACGGTCCCGTGGCAGGAGGAAACGCCCGCCCCTGCCGGAGAGCCTTGGGGCATGACAGCGATACGGGCCATCGGCCTCACCAAGGAGTACGGCGGAACCACGGCCGTCGCGGGCCTGTCCTTCGACGTCAGACCCGGTCTGGTGACCGGTTTCCTGGGGCCGAACGGAGCGGGCAAGTCGACCACGATGCGCATGACCCTCGGCCTCGACCGGCCGACCTCGGGGACGGTGACGGTCGGCGGGGTGCCGTACGGCGAGCTCAGGCACCCGCTGCGCAAGGTCGGCGCGCTGCTGGACGCCAAGGCCGTGCACGGCGGGCGCAGCGCCCGCGACCACCTGCTGGCCATCGCGCGGAGCAACGCGATCCCCGCCTCCCGGGTCGGGGAGGTGCTGGAGACGGTCGGGCTCGGCGGGGTGGCCGGGCGGCGGATCGGAGGGTTCTCGCTGGGCATGTCGCAGCGGCTCGGGATCGCCGCGGCGCTGCTGGGAGACCCGGAGATCCTGCTGTTCGACGAGCCGGTCAACGGGCTCGACCCCGACGGGATCCTGTGGATCCGCACGCTGATGCGTGACCTGGCCGCCGAGGGGCGCACCGCCTTCGTCTCCAGCCACCTCATGAGCGAGATGGCCCAGACCGCCGACCGTCTCGTCGTCATCGGCAGGGGGAGGCTGATCGCCGACGCCGGGATGGAGGAGTTCATCGGGCGCAGCTCGCAGGGGTACGTCCGGGTGCGCTCGCCGTACCTGGCGGAGGTGGCCGGGTTGCTGCCCGGTGCCGAGACGCACGGGGACCACCTGCGCGTCACCGGGCGCTCTCCCCTTGAGGTCGGGACCGTCGTCGCCGCGCGGGGGCTGGCGGTCGAGGAACTGACCCTCGTCAGGCCGACCCTGGAGGCCGCCTACATGGAACTGACCAAGGACAGTCTGGAGTACTCCTCATGATCGACGTGATGCGGTCCGAGTGGACCAAGGTGCGCTCGGTGCGCTCGACCGTGTGGACCCTGGGCGCCGTGACGGCGCTGATGGTCGCGCTCGGCTCGGCCGGGGCGCTGGTCGCCGTGAGCGCCGGGGACGGCGGGCGCCTGTCCGACCCGGTCTCCGTCAGCCTGATGGGCATCATGCTCGCGGCGCCGGTGACGGCGACGCTGGGGGTGATCGTCGTCTGCGGCGAGTACCGCACGGGCTCGATCCGCGCCTCCCTGGTCGCGGTGCCGGACAGGCTGAGGTTCCTGGCCGCCAAGGCCGCCGTGCTCACCGGGGTCACGTTCGTCGTGGGCGTCGTCGCCTCCTTCGCCGCCTTCCTCGCCGGTCAGGCCGTGTTCGCCGGGCGGGCGGCGGCGGTCTCCCTGGCCGATCCCGGCGTGTTGCGGGCCATCGTCGGCGCCGGGCTCTACCTGGCCGCGGGCGGGCTGCTCGGGCTGGCGCTCGGCACGTTGATCAGGCACACCCCGGGCGCGATCGTGGCGGCCTGCGCGCTGCTCATGGTGCTGCCGACGCTGGTCGCGTTCGTGCCCGGCGAGCTGGGCAGGAGGCTGGTGGAGCTCACCCCCTCGAACGCGGGCAGCCGGATCGCCCTGGTCAGTCCCGTCGGGATGGGGCCCTGGACCGGCTTCGCCGTCTACCTGGCCTGGATCGCGCTCCCGCTCGTCGTCGCCGTTCCCCTGTTCAGGCGCCGTGACGCCTGAACAGGCCGGCACGCGAAACGGGCTGTCCTCGCGGCGTCGCAGGTCGCGGGGACAGCCCGTTCTGATGGGGATTACCCCCGATCGATTACTTCAGGCCCGCGTCCACGGCGTTGGTCAGGGTGCCGGGGTCACCGGACATCTCCCAGATCATCACGCCGAGCAGGTTCTTGCTGCGGAGCCATGCGGTCTTCTTCGCGATCGTCCACGTGTCGTCGAAGGTCCACCACTGGCCGCCGTTGCCGGTGTAGCAGTAGGTCGCGACCGACTGCTCGTCGTGCTTGATGGTGCACCCGGGGACGCTGGCCAGCAGGTTGCTGTATCCACGGGTACCGGCCTCGTCTTGGAACTGGCCGGGCGCGGCGCCGGTCGCCGACTGCCACTCACCGGACTTGCCGCCGTCGGCGACCCCCTGCCAGCCACGCCCGTAGTAGGCGAGACCGATGGCGATCTTGCGGGGGTTCACCCCGGCCTGCAGGTAGGCGTTGACGGCGTTCTCCACGCTGAAGTGGAAGTTGTACGGGTCGTCGTTGTCGGCGTACAGGTTGGCCTGGTGGCCGGCGACGTTGGGCTCCCACGAGTTGTCGCTGCCCGATCCGTGGAAGTCGTAGCCCTGGACGTTGAAGATGTCCAGCGACTTGGCGACCTCGGCGAGCTCCCAGCCGGCCTCGATCTTGGCGGGGTCGGCGGGGGTGAAGGCGGTGAGCTGGTAGCGCTTACCGGTCTCGACGGTCAGGGCGTCGAGCTGCTTGCGGAACTCGGCGATCAGCAGGGTGTTGTTCTGCTTGTCGTTGGCGCCGATGTGGTTGCCCGGGTGGCCCTCCGCGCCCGGCCACTCCCAGTCGAGGTCGATGCCGTCGAAGATCCCGGCAGCGCTGCCCGGGCCGCCGGCGGCGTTGTAGGTGGGCAGGTTGCCCTTGATGTAGGTGTCGATGCAGGAGGAGACGAACTTCTTCCTGGCGGCGTCGGTGGCGGCCACGTCCGAGAAGTACTTGGAGTAGGTCCAGCCGCCGAGCGAGATCAGGATCTTCAGGTTCGGGTACTTCGCCTTGAGCTTCTTGAGCTGGTTGAAGTTGCCGCGCAGCTTCTCCCAGCCGGTGTCGCCGACACCGTCGACCGACTGACCGGCGCTCATCGGCCTGGCGTAGTCGGCGTCCGCGTCGCCGGAGCCGTCACCCTGGTTCGGGTCCTGCGGGTTGCCGCTGGTGCCCTTGGTCACACCCTGCAGACAGGTCAGGTTGACCGGGTCGATGTTGCCGAAGGCGTAGTTGAGGTGGGTCAGCTTCGCCGCGACGCCGGTGGTGTCGAGGTTGCGGACGAAGTACTGACGGCCGTAGATGCCCCACTGCACGAAGTAGCCGACCCGGGCGTAGCCACTGCCGATGATGTCGTCGGTGGTGACCTTCACCGCGTTGCTGGCGTCGGAGACGTTGTCGTAGGTGTCGCGGGCCTTGACCGTGAAGGTGTACTCGGTGGACGGCGAGAGGCCGGTCACCGTGGTCGAGGTCGAGGTCGAGGTGGTCAGCAGGGTCGAGCCGCTGTAGATCTCGTAGTTCGCGACCTCCTCGTTGTCCGTGGAGGCACCCCAGGTGAGGTTCACGGTCGAGGAGGACTTGCCGGTGCTGCGCAGGTTGGTGGGCGCGGTGGGCGGCTGGGTGTCGTCACCGGCGTTGTTGGTCGTGACCTTCAGCGGAGGAGTGGCCGCGGAGAGCGTGCCCTTCCTGTCCTTGGTCTTGACGGTGAAGGTGTACTCGGTGTTCGGGGTCAGGCCCGAGACGGTCGCGGTCGTCCCGGTGACCGTGGCCGCCACGTCGCTGCCCTTGTAGACCTGGTAGCCGACGATGGGCAGGCTGCCCTGGGTGGCCGCGTCCCAGGCCAGGGTCACGGTCTTGGTGGTCTTGACCGGCGAGCGCAGGTTGCCGGGGACGCCGGGCGGGGTGTCGGCGGCGCCGTCACACCTGACGTCGTTGATCCGGCAGTTGTCCGGCTCGGCGGAGGCGCTGCTGAGCGTGAAGGTCGGGCTGTAGGGCTCGGTCGAGCCGTGGGCCGCGACGTTGGTGTTGTAGTGGGCCGGGCTCAGCGTGACCGAACGGCCGCTCTGGCTGATCGAGCCGTTGTCGGCGGAGCTGGCGGTGACACCGGCGGGCAGGTCGAAGGTGATCGTCCAGCCGTTGAGCGCGGCGTCGGTGTTGTTGTTGACCACGAACTTGCCACGCGACCCGCTGGCCGAGTAGGTCGCGGTGACGGGCGCGTCCGGCGGGGGCGGGTCGCCGCTGCCGTCACAGTTGGCGTTGTTGATGGTGCACTTGGTCGGCTGGACGGCCGAGCTGAGCGTGAAGGTCGGGCTGTAGGGCTCGGTGTTGCCGTTCGCCTTCACGGTGTTGATGTAGAAGGCGGGGGTCAGCTTCACCTTGGTGCCAGTCTGCGAGATGGTCGCATTCTGGGCACCGCTCGCCGTCACCCCGGAGGGGAGTTCGAAAGTGATCGACCAACCGGTCACAGCGGTGCTGTTGGGGTTGCTCACCACGAACTTGCCCTGGTTGCCGGTGAGGGTGAAGGCGGCTGTCAGGCGAGCGGCTGCGTGGGCGGGGATCGACAATGCGGCCATCGCGGCCGCCATGGCGAACACCACCAGCACAGAAGCTAATCGGCGCATGTTGATGCTCTTTCCTTTAGGAAAGTTTCCTAATAATTATGCGGATCGTAACCCTGACCCCCGGGCTCTACAAGACCCAAAATGGTTGTAAAAACGGCGGGAGGCCGCCCCGGCCCTGGGCGGCCTCCCTTATGAAAACCGTTCTCGGAAAATGGAACGCTCCCGTACGGCTCAGCGGTCCGCGCGGGTCCGCCCACCGTCCTCCCCGCCCTCGGAAACGGTTTCCGGATCGGCCTTGGAAAGGGTTTCGGACAACGGCCGTCCCCTTCTCGGCATCACCAGCACGGCCGGCACGCCGAGCACCACGACGACCGTCATCGCCAGGAAGACGTGGTGCACGGCGAAGGCCAGGGCCGAACGGGCGGCCTGCGCCCCTGGACCGTCCAGCGCGGCGGCGACGTCGTCGACCGAGCCGACGGAACCGGACGACAGCAGGGACAGGCTCGCGACCGCCGCGAAGACCGCCGTGCCCACCGCGCTTCCCGCGCTGCGGAAGAACACCACCCCGCCCGTGACGACGCCACGCCGTTCCCAGCCGACCACGGACTGCGCGCCGACGAGGCAGGAGACCGAGACCAGGCCGAGCCCGGCGCCGTTGACGAACGCGCACAGGCCCGCGTAGACGAGCGGCGAGGCCGGGCCCAGCAGCGTGAACATCACCGCCGAGACGACGACGAGCACCATCCCGGCCAGGGTCGTGGCGCGGAAGCCGTACCTCAGATAGAGGCGGTCGGCCAGTCCTGCGGCCAGCGGCCAGCCGATGGACTGCGTGGCGAGTGCGAACCCGGCGGCGACCGCGCCGACCCCGAGCACTCCCTGGGCGTAGGTGGGCAGGTAGAGGGCGGGGGCGATCAGCACCACGCCGACGAGCGCGCTGCCGAGGAACGAGCCGAGCAGCATCCGGTCACGCCAGACCCACGGCGGCACGACCGGCTCGGCCGCGTGCCGCTCCCAGCGCAGAAAGGCCGCGAGCAACACCAGACCGGGCGCGATCAGCCACCAGACGGTCTCCTGGAGCCCGATCATCACGGTGACGACGCCCGCCGCGAGCAGGGCGGTGCCGAACAGGTCGAGGCGGTGCGGACGGCGTTCGACCGACTCGCGCAGGAACACGGTGACCATGGCCAGCGCGGCCACCCCGATCGGGAGGTTCAGCAGGAAGACCCAGCGCCACAGCCCGAACTCCGACAGCAGGCCGCCCAGGGCCGGGCCGAGCAGCGCGGAGCCTCCCCACACCGTGGACATCAGCGCCGAGATGCGTCCCCGCTGGGCCAGTGGGTAGAGGTCGCCCGCGATCGTCTGGGTGATCGGCAGGATCGCTCCCGCCCCGATCCCCTGCACCGCCCGCGCCACGATGAGGACGGGCATGCTCCAGGCCACACCCGCCAGCAGCGACCCGGCCAGGAAGGTCGCCGCGCCCACGAGCAGCATGGGTTTGCGGCCGTAGACGTCGGCGAGCCCGCCGTAGATCGGGGTGCACACCGCCTGAGCCAGCATGTAGACCGCGATGACCCAGGGGAAAAGGGAGAAGGCCCCCAGGTCGCGCACGATCGCCGGGACCGCGGTGGCCACGATCGTGGCGTCCATCGCGGCCAGGGCCGTGCTGAGCATGAGCCCGGCCACCACCGGTCCCCGTCGTGTCACAGCCGCGTCACCGTCTCTCCCCGTGAGGACACCGTGGTCGGAGTCCTCTCTCCCCAACAGACGCGGGCGAACGCCTCATTCCATGGCATGTCCCCTTGTTTCCCCGGACATCGCTTCTGCCGGGAAGCCGCCGCTGTGACGGCCCTGTGACGTCTTCGCCTGGCGGAGCCGGGCCGGTGGGCCCTAACGTGCGCACCATGACCACAGATGGGCGCTCGGCGCACATTCTCGACGTCCTGATCACCGAGTTCGGCGAGTCGATCAGGCGTGACCCCCCGGCCTTCCGGCGCAAGTTCAGGAAGATGGCCGCCTCCCCGTTCGCCTTCTACCGCGGCAGCGCCTGCCTGTTCTACGCGGACATGGCCGGCTCCTTCGCCGACACGGCCTTCCTCGACGACCAGACGAGCCGGGTGTGGATACACGGCGACCTGCACGCGGAGAACTTCGGCACCTACATGAACGCCTCCGGCGTCCTGGTCTTCAACGTCAACGACTTCGACGAGGCCTACGTCGGCCCCTACATCTGGGACCTCAAGCGGTTCGTGGCCAGCGTCGCGCTCATCGGCTACGCCAAGGCGCTGTCGGACGAGGTGATCACCGACCTGGTCTCGGGGTTCGCCAAGGCCTACCTCACCGAGCTGACCGGCATCTCCGAGGGCGGGGACGAGGCGATCGGCTCACTGACGCTGGAGACGACCACCGGTGTGCTGCACCGGGTGCTCCAGGTCGCCCGGCTCAACACCCGGGTCGCGCTGCTCGACGTCGAGACCACGATCGACAACTTCGAGCGCAGGTTCGCCATCATGGACGGCCGTTATCCGGTCGACGAGGAGACCAGGCACGCCGTCGAGGCCGCCTTCGCGGAGTACCTCACCACGCTCCCCTCGTCGGTCCCCGCGGTCGAGCACAGGATCAAGGACTTCGCGCTCCGCATGGGCGTCGGCATCGGCTCGGCGGGCCTGCCGTCCTACAACATGCTCCTTGAGGGCCACACCCAGGCCCTGGAGAACGACGTCATCCTCTACATGAAGCAGGCCCAGGTCCCGGCCGTCGCCCGGTACATCACCGACGAGAAGGTACGCGGCTACTTCAGGCACCAGGGGCACCGTACGGCGGAGTCACAGCGGGCCCTGCAGGCCTACGCCGATCCCTGGCTCGGCCACACGACGCTGAACGGCGTCGGCCAGCTCGTCGCCGAAGTCTCCCCCTACTCGGCCGACCTCGACTGGGGCGACGTCAACGAGCCGGAGGAGCTCGCCTCGGTGATCGGCGACCTCGGCAGGGCCGTGGCCCGCATGCACTCCGTCGCCGACGACGAGTCCAGCCACGACCTGGTCGACTTCTCGACCGAGGACGCGATCGTGAACGTGATCGGTGCCGACGCCGCCGGGTTCACCCGTGTGCTCGTCGACTTCGCCCACGCCTACGGCGCGCGGGCCAGGGCCGACCACCAGCTGTTCGTCGACCTGTTCCGCAACGGCCGGCTGCCCGGCCTGTGAGCGTGTTCCGCCGTTCCCGCGGCCCGGGGGCGGCGGAACACGCTGGATCAGGCGTCCCCCGCCAGCACCTCGGCCGCGGCCTGGCCGCACACCTTGGAGGAGCCGTGGGTGGCGATGTGGACGGCGCCGAGGTCGGAGCGTCCCGGCAGGCCCATCTCGACCACGACGGCGTCGGAGCGCGCCGCCAGCAGGTGCTGCAGGGCGTCCATCTGCCAGGGGTGACGGTGGGCGTCGCGGACGACGGCGACCAGCGGCCGGTCGGTGGCGGCGGCCAGCACCCCCTCTACCGCGCTCCCGGTCGCCCCGGAGGCGTCCAGGCGCGTCACCGTGGTGCCGGGCAGCAGCTTGCCGAGCGGCTCACCGACGCCCCAGGGCGTGTCCTTCTCGATGGCCAGGTTCATCTCGGGGGCCAGTTCGAGCACGTGGGGCGGGGCGGCCAGGGGAAGGGAGGCGCTCGCCGAGCGGCGGGTGATCCGCAGCGCCCGCCTGGCCGCCTCAAGGCCGATGGAGACGTCTCCCGGACGCGAGGGCGCGGGGTCCTGCCGCCTGGGGGCCGAGGCCGCCCACAGGGCCAGTTCGCACACCCGCCGTGCGGCGTCGGCCAGTCTCTCCTCGGGAAGCCTGCCCTCGATCACCGCGTCCACGATGGCGTCGCGGACGTCGATGGCGGTCTGCTCGTCGGAGTTCTGCCCGCCGATGCAGATCGCGTCCGCGCCTCCGGCGATGGCCAGCGCCGAGGCGCCGCCGATGCCGTACGGGCCCGAGACGGCGGTCATCTCGATGCCGTCGGTGATGATGACGCCCTCGAAGCCGAGTTCGACACGGAGCAGGTCGTGCAGCACCTTGCCGCTGAGCGTCGCGGGCACGCCCGGGTCGAGAGCGGAGACCAGCAGGTGGGCCGTCATGACCGTGCGCACGCCCTCGGCGATCGCCGCGCGGAAGGGCCGCAGCGCGACCTCGCGCAGTTCCTCGGCGGTCGCCGTGACCAGCGGGACGCTGTGGTGGGAGTCGACCGAGGTGTCCCCGTGCCCGGGGAAGTGCTTGGCGCAGGCGGCGACGCCCGCCGACTGCAGGCCCCGGATCCAGGCCGCGGTGTGCCGGGAGACCAGGTCGGGGTCCGCGCCGAAGGAGCGCAGGCCGATGACCGGGTTGTCGGGGTTGGAGTTGACGTCGGCCGAGGGTGCGAAGTTGAGGTTGACGCCGGTCAGCGCCAGATCGCGGCCGAGGTCGGCGGCGAGTTCCTCGGTGAGCGCGACGTCGTCGACGACTCCGAGGGCGAAGCTGCCGGGGCGCGTGCTCCCTGCCGCCGCCTCAAGCCGGGTCACCTCTCCCGACTCCTCGTCGATGCCCACGAGAACCTGCGGGTTCTCCGCGCGCAGCGCCGCGGTGAGGTCGGCGACCTGGGAGGGGGTGGCGATGTTCCTGGAGAAGAGCACCACCCCGGTCAGGCCCTCGCTCAGGCGTCTGCGGACCCAGTCGGGCGGTGACTTGCCCTCGAATCCCGGGAGAACAACCGTGTCCGCCAGACGAAGCAGCTCTTGGCCGCGCTTCATGCACCCTCCTCGCCTCATGGCCGGCCGGCATCTCATGCCGAGGACACGCGGACACCATGTTGTGTTCACAGGCGTGGGAGGAAGCGCTCCCATCGGCCTTGCGCGCAAATCTAATAGGAAACTTTCTTTATCGCTAGGGGGCTGACCATGGGCCTTCCGTCAAGATCCTGCGATCCGGAGTGACACCTGGTACCCGGGAACGCTCCAGGGGCGGCAGGGGGAACGGTCACCGGAAGCCACGGGACGTGCCGGGTGCGTCACCATGGGCGATCTTTGAGCGAAACCATCCGTGTGGCGCGCGCCAGCGAAGCCGGATCCGTCACGAGCCCCCTCCAGAGGCCGGACGCGCTCCAAGAAAGAGGAGGCATGTCCAGAGAAGTGACGTTTATGAGTTTTGTCGGTAAGGGAAGGCTTTCCCCTCCCCTTACGGAAAACCGAAACCCATCCCGCGCCCACCCGGGCACGAGCCGTACGGCGCGGCGCCGGAGAGCGGCCCCGTCACGCCGTTCCGGACAGGCGCCCGGCACGGGGCGAATGCCGCGATGAGCTGGTTCGTTCGCGCGAACAAGCGATTACGCAAAGACTCATAATGGAGGACGTGAACACGAGAAAGAACTCCGGCGCCACGACCACCTCCGTCAGACGCCAGGGTGCGACCAGGCGCGCGGCCTCATCCGGCTCCGCCTCGGAGCGCCGCGAACACCTCGTGAAACTCGCCGCCGACCTCTTCGCCCGCAAGGGATTCCAGGCGACAACCGTCCGCGAGATCGCGGAGGAGGCCGGCATCCTGTCCGGCAGCCTCTACCACCACTTCGACTCCAAGGAGACGATCGTCGACGAGGTGCTGACCACCTTCCTCGACGACCTCGTCGGCCGCTACCGCACGGTGCTCGACCGGCGGGAGGACCCCCGCACGACCCTGTCGGAGATGGTCCGCGTCGCCTTCGGCACGCTCGAACCACACCGCGCGGCGATCACCGTCATGCAGAACGACTGGAACTACCTGCGCTCCCTGCCCGGCGACCGCTTCGACTACCTGGTCAGGACCGAGGAGGAGGTCGAGCGCATGTGGGTCGAGCAGATCAGGCGCGGCCAGGCCGCCGGGCAGCTCCGCGGGGACATCGATCCCAAGCTCACCTACCGCATGGTCCGCGACAGCATCTGGGTCACGGTCCGCTGGTTCAGGCCGGGGGGACGCCTGAACACCGCGGGACTCGCCGACCACTACATCACGGTCCTCCTCGACGGCCTGACGACCGGCGAGCGGGCCTGAGCCGGACGGCTACTTCTTGATCCGGTAGGAGTCGCCGTAGACCTTCCACGACAACGGCGTGTTCAGGTCGAGGTTGCCCTTCCTGAGGAAGACCCGCTGTGCGGTGTCCACCCTGCTGGTGTCCTCGTGGGCCGACTCGGCCTTCATGGCGACCTTGCGGGCGTCGAGGAAGGCGTTGAGGTAGGCGGTCTCGTCACCGCCCTGCGACGGCGGCTTGGCCTTCTTCAGCGCGTTCCTGCGGATCGCCCCGAAGCTGAGCGAGTCGTCGCCGCCGCCGTGCATGACGATGGCGTCGTAGTAGACGAACTGGCCGAGGGCGCGCAGGCCGTCCTTCTTGGCCTGCCGTACGGCGGGGCGGAAGTAGAGCCGGTCGCGTTCGTGGTTCTGCGCCTTCCTGAAGGCCTTGTCCTTCGCCGCACGGGCCCAGGCCTTGGTGAAGCCGGGGTCGAGGCCCTTGTGCGAGTCGGTGCCGTTGACCCGGCGCAGGGCGGGGAGGTACTTGGCCAGCGGGTTGTGCGGTTTGTACCGGGTGTAGAGCTTGACCAGGTCCAGCATGTCCCCGGTGCCCGAGCAGAAGCCGACGATGCCCGCCGTGTAGCCGCGGTCGTCGTCGATGTCCTCGATGTACTTGTACTGTGCCCGCCAGTTGAGGGAGGAGTTCTCCGCGCTGGAGACCAGCTTCATCGCGATCTCCTTCTTGGCCGGGTCGTCGAGCCCCGGTGCCGAAGCCGAGGCCGAGACTTCGGAGATCACCGTGGAACGTGCCGGGGCGGCGTACGCGGCCTGGCCCGGGGCGAGCGGGACGGCGGCCCCGGCGGCCACCACGGGCGCCAGGAACAGCCCGAGAAGACGTCGACGCCCGCCGAGGCGGGCGGAGGAGGTCACAGACAGGGTGTCGGTTGCCCGATATGTCGTCAGTGTCACTCCAACAGTTAACCCAATCTCCGTGAACGGCAAAATCCGATCTACTTGAACGCCCCCGCGGTCAGCCCCCTGCGGATCTGTCCCTGAAGGAGCGCGTGGACGACGATCATCGGGATGATCGCCATGCCGAGCGCGGCGAACAGCGCGCCCCAGTCGGCGTCGTAGCCCGCCGTGGTCGAGATGTCGGCGATGCCCTGCGTGAGCAGCCAGCTGTCCCGGTCGGAGGGCAGCAGCACGAGGGGAAGCTGATACTGGTTCCACTGGCCGAGCACGTTGAAGACCGTCACGCTGACGACACCGGGCCTGGCCATCGGAAGCATGATCTGGAAGAACACCCGCGTGTGCGAGGCGCCGTCCACGAAGGCGGCCTCCGCGACCGTCTCCGGCAGGGTCCCGAAGAAGGCGGTCAGGAAGAACACCGTGAACGGCAGGGAGAAGGCGATGTAGACGAGGATCAGCCCGCCGTGGGTGTTCAGGCCGATGAACGGGCCGACCAGCGGCAGCGCCCCGGTGTTCCTGACGACGAAGAACAGCGGGGTCAGCACCAGGTAGACCGGCAGGGCCAGTCCCGCGACGAACAGCGCGTGCACGATCCGGCTGCCGCGGAAGCGGTAGCGGGCCAGCACGTAGGCCGCCATCGCGCCGAACAGCATGGTGCCCGCCGTACCGCACGCCACGACGACGACGCTGTTGAGCATGTAGCGGCCCACGTGCGCCTGCTGCCAGGCGCGCGCCCAGTTGTCGAGGCGGATCGTGGCCGGCGGCGACCAGGCGTCGCCGAAGATCTCCCGCTCGCTCTTCACCGAGGCCAGGAAGGTCCACGCGATCGGCACCGTGACCAGGAGCGTCCACCAGAGCAGGACGGCGTGCGAGAGGAGCGCCGTGAGGCGGGCGCGGGCCGCGCTCACCGGAACTCGATCCGCTCGCGCCGGGTCAGCCGCAGGACCAGCACCGCGAACCCGGTGGTGAGCGCGAACAGCACCACACCCATCGCACAGGCGTAACCGAACCTGGAGTAGTGGAAGGCGTTGCGGTAGACCTCCGCCGCCATCACCGTCGTGGAGTGGTCGGGACCGCCCTGCTCGGCCGTCATCACCCACACGACGGCGAAGACGTCGAGCGCGGCGACGCCGAGATAGACCCAGCCCGCCTGGACCGTGTCCCGCAGCAGGGGAAGGGTGATCCGCAGGAACAGCCGTCCGCCCCTGGCGCCGTCGATGGCCGCGGCCTCGAACAGCTCGCGCGGGATGGAGACGATGGCCGCGGAGAAGAGCACGACGTAGAACCCGACCGCCTGCCAGACCAGCACGAACAGCACGGCCCACAGCGCCAGGCGGGTCTCCGCCAGCGGCCCGACCGGCTCGAACCCCAGGGCGGTCAGCGGGCCGTTGAGCATCCCGCTCCTGTCCGGCCTGAGGATCTGCCGGAACAGGACGGCGACCAGGACGACGGCCAGCACCTGCGGGAAGAAGAAGACCACCCGGTAGAACCCCGCTCCCCTGACCGCTCCCCCGCCCGTGCGCCCGGCCGCCCCGTCGCCGGTCAGCAGCCAGGCGAACAGCAGGGCGAGCCCGATCGTCAGCGGCGGCACCAGCGCCAGCAGCAGCAGGTTGTGGCCGGCGGCCCGCAGGAAGACCTCGTCGCCGAGGAGCCTGCGGAAGTTGTCCGCCCCCACGAAGCGCGGGACGGCGTTGACCCCGCGCCAGTCGGTGAGCGCGATGACGAGGGCCTGCGCGCAGGGGGAGAGCACGTAGACCGTGTACAGCGTGACCGGGACGGCGAGGAACCCGGCGACGAATCGTCTCCTGTGCTGGTTCATCGGCGGCTACCTCGTGAACTTCCGCACCGAGGGGTCGGCCCTGAGCGCGTCGGCCTTGCGCTGGGCCCGCTCGGCCCACCGGTCGGCGCTGATCGCCCCGCTCATCAGCTGCCCCGAGGCCGCGGCGACCTCGTCGTGCAGTTCGGAGTACCACCTGCGGAACATGAAGGTGACGACGTTGCCGCCGGCGGCGGCGAGGGCGGCGCGGGCGCTCTCCAGGCCGGGTTCGAGCCTGAGACCGTCGGCCGCCCCCCTGACGACGGTGAGCGTCGAGACGGCCTCGGTGAACCTCCCCGCCGCCCGCCGGGAGAGCATGGCCCGCAGGTATTCGAGCCCGGCCCCGGGGTTGGCCGAGCGCGCGGGCACGATGTACTCCTCACCCGGCTGGGCGTGCAGCGTGCCGTACGGCATGGCGTCCGAGGGGCCGAAGTCGGGCAGCGGGAACATCGCGTAGCCGAAGCCGTCCGGGGCTGAGCCGCGTTGCTCGTTCTCCAGCCAGGAACCGCAGGGCAGCATGGCGACCAGCCCGCGGTTCTGCGCGATCTGGGTCTGGACGTGGTCGAGGCCCGCGGTGCCCTCAAGGAGGTGCCTGGCCCCGATCTCCGCGAACGCCGCGGCGGCCCGCCGTACGGGCTCGGCCTGCCAGGCGCCCTCGGCGAGGTTGTCGATGTCGGTCAGCACCCGCCTGCCGCCGATCTTCGCCGCGAGTGTGAGGATGGGCTCGTAGATGTACTGGGGGTGGGTGCCCGCGTAGGTGAACGGCGCCATCCCCGAACGCCTGATCTCCTCGCAGAGGTCGAGGAAACGCGCCCACGTCCTGGGCGGTCGCCACCCCCTGGCCTCGAAGAGCGGCCGCGAGTACCAGATGCCCCAGACGGTGTTGGTGTAGTTCATGACGTACGGCCTGCCGCCGTAGCCGCCCAGCTCGATCGCCATGGGATCGACGGTCTCGCGCACCGTGACGGAGGGGTCGTCCCAGCTGGGCGCGTCGTACAACGGTGTCAGGTCGGTGAGCTGGCCGTCCTGGACCAGGGCACCCAGGTCCATGGCCCCGGCCCCGGAGTCGTCCACGACCTCGGGCGGGTCCCCTCCGACGAAACGCGGCTGGAGGGTCCTGGAGATCTCCTTGGTCGCGTTGTGGCTGATCCTGAGGCGGGGGAAGCGGGCGGCGACCAGCGGTTCGTGAATGGTCCTGGCGTAGTCGTCGCCGAGCCCCCCGTCGAAGATCCAGATCTCCAGGGGGCCGTCCTCGTCGAGACGGGGCGCGCCCGCGGTGGACGTCGGAGGCGCGCCGCCGACGGGGAAGGCGCAGGAGGACAGGGCCAGCGGGCCGAGCCCGGCCAGGGCGCCGCGCAGCAGCTCGCGCCGGGACACGCCCCGCCACCCGGTTCGCCGCCCGGCTCGCCACCCGGAAGGGAGAGAGGGGGAGTTCACGATCACCCTTTCATGACGTACGGTGACCGTCACGCTACCCTCCGCCCCCGACGGGAACAACGACGCACCTATTGGGTAGTTGTACTATCCGGCTATGCGGATTTCCCAGCTCAGCGCCGAGACGGGCGTGCCCATCCCCACGATCAAGTACTACCTGCGGGAAGGTCTGCTCCCCTCCGGCGAGCAGACCTCGGCGACCAGGGCCGAGTACGGCGAGGCCCACGTGCGCAGGCTGCGGCTGATCCGCGCACTGCTTGAGGTCGGGCGGCTGCCGATCGCCTCCATCGCCAAGGTGCTGGCCGCGGTCGACGACGAGGAACTGAGCATGCACCGTGTGCTGGGCACCGCCCACTACGCCATCGCCCCCGCGCCCGCGCCCCGGCCCGACGGTGAGGAGTGGCGCCGCGCCCGCGCCGAGGCCGACCGGCTGATCTCCGGCCTCGGCTGGCGGACGGAGCCCTGGGCCCCGACGCTCGACGAGCTGGCCCAGGCCCTGTACGCCCTGGCCCGGCTCGGCATGCCGATGGACGAGGAGGCCCTGCGCCCCTACGCGCGGGCCGCGGAGACGCTGGTCGAGCACGAGTTCGGCGTCCTCCCCCTGGACGGGCCCCGCGAGACGGCGGTCGAGACCCTGGTCATCGGCACCGTCATGCACGGCCGGGTCCTCGACGTGCTGCGCCGCCTGGCCCACGAGTCCGCCTCGGCCCGTTTCTTCGGGATAGAGCCCGGCGACGACGGTGACAAGGCTCACACGACCCCGTGACGATCTCCGTTTCCGCAGCTCAGCCCCTGTTTTCACGGGAATGTGAACACCGTGCCGGGTGAACCGGACCTGAGTAACATCCCGTTCACATAAGGGCAACAGATGCGAAATCGCGACTTGCGAGTCTTTGGGGCAGCAGACCCCTCCCCTAGCAAGGACTCCGGCGATGACCTTCAAGGCTGAGTACATCTGGATCGACGGCACCGAGCCGACCGCCAAGCTCCGTTCGAAGACAAGGATCCTCGCCGACGGCGCCGAACTGCCGCTGTGGGGCTTCGACGGGTCCAGCACCAACCAGGCCGACGGCGGCGCCTCCGACCTCGTGCTCAAGCCGGTGTTCACCTGCCCCGACCCGATCCGCGGCGGCGACAACGTGCTTGTCCTGTGCGAGGTCCTCACCATCGACATGAACCCGCACTCCAGCAACACCCGCGCCGCCCTCGTCGAGGTGGCCGAGCGGTTCGCCGAGCAGGAGTCCTGGTTCGGCATCGAGCAGGAGTACACCTTCTTCAAGGAGGGCCGTCCGCTCGGCTTCCCGATCGGCGGCTTCCCCGCCCCGCAGGGCGGCTACTACTGCGGCGTCGGCGCCGACGAGGTCTTCGGCCGCGACGTCGTGGAGAAGCACCTCGACCTGTGCCTTGAGGCCGGTCTGGCGATCTCCGGCATCAACGCCGAGGTCATGCCCGGCCAGTGGGAGTTCCAGGTCGGCCCGGCGGGCCCGATCGAGGTCGCCGACCAGCTCTGGATCGCCCGGTGGCTGCTCTACCGCGTCGCCGAGGACTTCAACATCGCCGCCACGCTCGACGCCAAGCCGGTGAAGGGCGACTGGAACGGCGCGGGCGCGCACACCAACTTCTCGACCAAGGCGATGCGGGAGGGCTACGACCCGATCATCACCGCCTGCGACGCCCTCGCGGCGAACGCCCTGGAGCACGTCAAGCACTACGGCGCGGGCATCGAGGAGCGCCTCACCGGCCACCACGAGACCGCCCCCTGGAACGAGTTCAGCTACGGCGTCTCCGACCGCGGCGCCTCCGTGCGCATCCCGTGGCAGGTCGAGGTGGAGAAGAAGGGCTACATCGAGGACCGTCGCCCCAACGCCAACGTCGACCCGTATCTGGTGACCCGTCTCATCGTCAGCACCTGCTGCTCCGCCCTTGAGAAGGCCGGCCAGGTCTGACAGGCACGTCCGCGCGGGGCCGCGTCCACCCGGAAGGGGCGGGCGCGGCCCTTCCGCGTTCCCAGGACATGGCCCACCGTGTTCCAGCGTGCGGAACGTTTTCTGAATCCCGATGAAGTTGGTCGCCGGTCCGGCCTTCACCGGCACGATTGGAAAAAGCGCTGGTCAGCGGCAACTTTTTCCACACTCCATTGGGAAACACTCCAAAACGATTAATTTCGTACTAAATAATGTTCGTTACGACAACGCCCAACAGGCATGGCGAGCCGTACCATAACTCCGATGCGGGACGTCGTGGAGCAGTTGCAGCGCCTGGGCATGTCCGGTTACGAGGCCAAGGCCTATGTGACGTTGGTCGTCGCCGGGCAACCCCTCAACGGTTACGAGGTGGCCAAGCGCTCCGGCGTGCCACGAAGCACCGTCTACGAGACGCTGGGCAAGCTGGTGTCCAAGGGCGCGGCCTACGAGCTGCGCGGCCCCGAGGAGGCGGTCGGCTACCTGCCGCTGCCGCCCAGGTCCCTGCTCGAACGCATGCGCAGGGAGTTCGACGACTCGATCGAGTCGCTCCAGTCCTCACTGCCCACGATCGTCGCGCCTCCCGGGGCGCACATCATCCACAACCTCAAGGGCACCGAGGCCGTCCTCGCGCGGGCGGAGGACGTGGTCGCCGCCGCGCGCACCGACCTGTTCCTGTCGATCTGGCCGGAGGAGATGAAGCAGCTCTCCCCGCTGGTCGGACGGGCGGCCGAGCGCGGGGTCGAGGTGTCGGTCGTGCACTTCGGCCCGGCCGAGACCCAGGTCGGCTACCTGTACGAGCACCGCTTCCCGGTGCCCGACTCGGTGGCCGACAACCTGGGCTGCGGCCTGCTGGTGGTCGTCGGCGACGGCCGCGAGGTCCTGATCGGCGGGTTCGTGAACGGCTCGGCCTGGGGCGTCTACACCGAGGACCCGGCCGTCGTCCTGATGGCGGTCGAGTACATCAAGCACGACATCGCCCTGCAGATCATCGCCGACCGGATCGGGCACGGCACGCTGACCGACTTCTGGAGCAGCGATCCGGAGCTGATGCGGCTGCGCGCCGCCCACGGCCACCCCGCGGCCCTGCTGCGCGCCGTGGGCATGCCCGACCACTGAGACCGCGGTGGTCGGTCACCACAGGGGGATATGACATTCTTCGGAGGAAGATGTCACGCTTCGGGGGAAGGCTGGTCATGGACAAACCGGTCATCGTAACTGTCGATGACGATCCGGGCGTCTCGCGGGCCGTCGCACGCGACCTCAGACGCCGGTACGGCCAGTCCTACCGGGTCGTCAGGGCCGACAGCGCCACACAGGGCATGGACAGCGTGCGCGAGATGCGGCTGCGCGGCGACGACGTCGCGGCCATCCTCGCCGACTACCGGATGCCCCAGATGAACGGCGTCGAGTTCCTCGAACAGGCCATGGACCTGTACCCGTACGCCCGCCGGGTGCTGCTCACCGCGTACGCCGACACCGACGCCGCGATCCAGGCGATCAACGTGGTCGACCTCGACCACTACCTGCTCAAGCCGTGGGACCCGCCCGAGGAGAAGTTCTACCCGGTGCTCGACTCGCTGCTCGACGCCTGGCAGCGCGCCGAGCGGCGCGACTCCGACGAGCTGCGGGTGGTCGGGGCCCGCTGGTCGGCCAGGTCCTACGAGGTCCGCGACTTCCTGGCCCGCAACCAGGTCCCCTACCGCTGGCTGCTGGCCGACTCCCCCGAGGGTGTCCAGCTCCTGACCGCGGCGGGCGAGCGGACCGGGGAGGAGGACGCGGCCCACGAGGTCAGCCCGGCCAGGCTGCCGCTGGTCGTCACCGGCGAGGGCGCCAAGCTCGTCGCCCCGGACACCTCGACGCTGGCCTCCGCCGTCGGCCTGTCCACCGCCCCCGCGACCGACTTCTACGACCTGATCGTCATCGGCGGCGGTCCCGGCGGCCTCGGCGCCGCGGTCTACGGGGCCTCGGAGGGGCTGCGCACGGTGATGGTCGAGCAGCACGCCTCCGGCGGGCAGGCGGGCCAGAGCTCCCGCATCGAGAACTACCTCGGCTTCCCCGACGGCGTCTCCGGCGCCCAGCTCGCCGACCGCGCCCGCCGCCAGGCCCTGAAGTTCGGCGCCGAACTGCTCACCGCCCGTACGGTCACCAGCCTGGAGGTCAGGGGACAGGCCAAGGTCGTCGGGTTCGCCGACGGCGGCAGCATCGCGGCGCACACCGTGATCCTGGCCACCGGCGTCTCCTACCGCAGGCTGAGCGCCCCCGGTCTCGACGACTTCGTCGGCAGGGGCGTCTACTACGGTGCCGCGGTGACCGAGGCCCCCGAGTGCCGCGACCGCGAGGTCTACGTCGTCGGCGCCGCCAACTCCGCCGGGCAGGGCGCGGTCTACCTGTCCGGGTACGCCTGCAAGGTCCACCTGGTCGTCAGGGGCGAGGGGCTGGAGAAGTCCATGTCGCACTACCTGATCGAGCAGATCTCCCAGATCCCGAACATCGAGGTGCACACCGAGACCGAGGTCGTCGGCGCCGGGGGCGACGACCACCTGGAACGGCTCACGCTCAAGGGCCCCGAGGGCGAGCGCACGGCCGAGACCGAGTGGCTGTTCGTCTTCATCGGCGCCGAGCCGTTCACCGACTGGCTGGGCGACACGGTCGAACGCGACCGCAGGGGCTTCGTCCTCACCGGCCCCGACCTGACCGCCGCGGAGAACCGGCCGCGTAACTGGCCGCTGCGGCGGGAGCCGTACCACCTGGAGACCAACGTGCCCGGGGTGTTCGCCGCCGGGGACGTCAGGGCGGACTCGATCAAGCGGGTCGCCTCCGCGGTCGGCGAGGGGGCCATGGCCGTCGCGCTGGTGCACCGCTACCTGGAGAAGACGTGACGGAGGCCGCATGATCGACATCGACGTGCTCCGCGGGCTGTTCCTGTTCGAGAAGCTCGACGAGGAGAAGCTGCGGTGGCTGGCCTCGCACGGCGAGGAGCGTGAGTTCGGCGCGGGCGGGACGATCATCCGGCAGGGCGAGCCCGCCGAGCACTTCGTCGTCCTCATCGACGGCGAGATCGTCATGTCCACCGAGACCCCGGCCGGTGTGGTGACCATGACCCCCACCTCCCAGGTCGGGGTCTACGCCGGGGCGACCTCGGCCTACCTGGGCGAGCGCGCCCCGGAGACCTACGCCCACTCGCTGCGCGCCACCAAGCCCTCCCGGCTGTTCGTCCTGCCCGCCAGGAAGTACGGGAAGATGGTCGCCGAGTGGTTCCCGATGGCCGTCCACCTGCTCGACGGGGTGCGTCTGGGCGGTCTGGCCCAGCGCGAGCTCATCGACAGACGGCAGCGGCTGACCGCGCTCGGCACCATCACCGCCGGGCTCACCCACGAGCTCAACAATCCGGCCGCCGCGGCCGTACGCGCGGTCGGCGAGCTGCGGGAGAAGATCAAGTCGGCGCGGCGGGAGCTGGCCGACCTCACCGAGGCGGGCATCCCGCCCGAGCGGCTGCGCGCGCTGGTCGACCTGCAGGAGGGCTGCGCGGAGAGCGTCGGGAACGTGCCCGCCCGCACCCCGCTTGAGACCTCCGACGCCGAGGACGAACTCGGCGACGCCCTGGAGGCCGCCGGGGTCGAGGACGCCTGGGAGATCGCGGCGCCACTGGTGAGCGCCGGGTTCGGCCAGGAGGGCCTGGAGAAGGTCAGGGCCAAGATCGGGGAGGAGCACCTGGCCGGCGCGGTGCGCTGGCTGGCGGAGGCCGTCGAGATCTCCCAGATGCTCGACGAGGTGACCGACGCGACCGAGCGGATCTCGACGCTGCTCGCCTCGGCCAAGCAGTACTCCCAGATGGACCGCGCGCCGTACCAGCGGGTCGACCTGCGGGAACTGCTGGACAGCACGCTCACCATGTTCCGCGGCAAGATCCCGCCGGGAATCACCGTGGCCACCGACTACGACCCGGAGCTGCCACCGCTGCCCGGCTACGCCGGAGAGCTCAACCAGGTGTGGACCAACCTGGTCCACAACGCGCTCGACGCCATGGCGGGCGAGGGGACCCTCACCGTCCGCACCCGCCTCGAACACGGCACGACCGCCCTCATCGAGATCTGCGACACCGGGCCCGGCGTGCCCGAACACCTGCGCGACCGGATCTTCGAGCCGTTCTTCACCACCAAGGCCGTCGGGGAGGGCACCGGACTCGGCCTGGACATCTCCTACCGCATCGTCGCCGGACGCCACGGCGGCGACCTGCGCGTGGAGTCGGTGCCCGGCGACACCCGCTTCCAGGTACGGCTGCCGCTGACCGAGGTCCTCGCTCCCTGACTCCTCAGCCGTACACGCCCGTCATCGTGTCCATCAGTCGGGCGAGCACGCGTTCGCCCGAGACCCGCACGCCGTCGTGCTCCCACTCGCTGGTCACCCAGGTCCGCACCTCACCGACCTCGGCGGCCGTCCGCATGGACAGGCCCTCGTCGACGTACATGTCGTTGTAGTAGACGGCCGCGGCGACCGGGACCCGGTTGGCGGCCAGCCGTACGGGGTCGTACAGGTGGGGCCAGGAGTCGTCGGCGGCGAGGATCTCCACCGCGCCCCTGAAGGGACGCAGGGCCGCGATCTCCTCGAACATCCAGGGGTAGATCATCTCCCCGGTCGGCAGCAGGGGCCGGGCGTCCTCGGCGAACTCGGCGGGCAGCAGCCGGTGCGCGGCCCACGCGGTCGCCGCCCCCTGGGCGTAGATCGACTCGTGCATGACCGCGTAGAGGGGGTTGCCGACGAACCCGGTGGCCATCATGACCTCGTAGCGGAACAGGTCGGACAGCTCCCGCCCGGTCCACGCCTCGTCCAGGAGCCAGTGCAGGTACTCGGCGCCGTCGCTCATCCCCAGGCACATGCCCAGGCTCTGCAGACGGCGCACGGTCAGCACGTCCCCGTCGGGAAGCCTGACCTCCTCCTCGCGCAGCCGGTCGGCGACGGCGTCCAGCCTGGCCGAGTCCCCGGGATAGCGGGCGAAGAAGCGTTCGACCTTGGCGCGGACCCGGGGGTAGGTGAGGGAGTAGACCTCCGCCGCGTCCGCCGCGAGCCCCGGCAGCCCACCGCACACGTAACACGCCGCCAGCCCCTCGGGCGCCCTGGAGAGGTAGGTCAGCGTGATGAACCCGCCGTAGCTCTGCCCAAGGGTCTCCCACGGCCGGTCACCGGCCAGCTCCCGCCGGATCAGCTCGGCGTCGGCGACGATCGCGTCGGCGCGGAAGTGCCGCAGCCTGGCGGCCACCTCGACGTCGGTCCCGGTCAGCGTCGCGGCGGTCATCGGGGTGCTGCGGCCCGTCCCCCGCTGGTCGAGCAGGAGGACCCGGTGGGTGCGCAGCGCGCGTGCCAGCCAGCCGTCCGCCGCGTGCGGCCGGGGCGACTTGCCGCCGGGACCGCCCTGGAGGAAGACCAGCCACGGCAGGTCGTCCCCCCGCCTGGCCGGGTCGACCGCCTCACGGGCGAAGACCTCGATCGTCTCCCCGCCGGGATCGGCGTGGTCGAGAGGCACGGTGAACACATGGTCGGTGAGCGCCACCCCGGGCAGGTGGACTGTGCCTCTTCGCGGCGCCTCCGGCACCGCGGGCTTGGGCGCCTCGGGTCGGTGTCTTCCCTCGTCGCTCATCCGCTGCGCTCCTTCGCTCCTCAGTCCAGACACCGACGCGCCCAAGCCGAAACCCTTCACACACGGCGCCGAAGCGTCAGACCATGCTTCTTCCCGACGCCTGACGGTGGCACGGACTTGGCAGCCCTGAACCGACGGCTTCCCTGCACGATGCCTTCGACATCGGCGCGTCCGAACCATACCTCCTCGCGTTGTCTCTGACAGCACGCCGAAGGGCAGACGAATACTGGACGAAAGCTGCCATACTCCACCGCGTGGACTTTCTCGTGCTGGGGAACCTGACGATCACGCACCAGGGGCAGTCCACCGCCCCCACCGCCGCCAAGGATCGTGCCTTCCTCGGTGAACTGCTCGCCCACCCCGGCGAGACCGTCTCGACCGAGCACCTCGCCAACGCGCTGTGGCCCGACCGGCTGCCCGCCGACCCGGCCAACGCGGTCCAGGTCCGGGCCTCCCGGCTACGTGCCCTGCTTCGCTCCCTCACCGGACCCGTGGAGACGGAACCCGTCCTGTACAGCAGGGCGGGCGGCTACGGGCTCAACCTCGGCGAGACCGGCACCGACCTGGCGCGGATACAGCGGGCGCTGTCCCTGGCCGGTGAAGAGCGCGACCCGGAGGCGGCGGCGAAGACCCTGCGGGAGGGGCTCGACCTGTGGCGCGGGGAGCCGTTCAGCGACGTCCCGCAGACACCGTGCGTCCTCGAACGGGCGGCGCACGCGCAGGAACTGCGGCTGTCCGCCATGGAGCTCTACGCCGAGCTGACGTTCTCCGGAGAGGCCGCCCTGGGGACCCTGGTCGCCGAGCTGACCGAACTGACGAGCCGTAACCCGCTGCGCGAGACGCTGCACCACCGGCTGATGCGCGCCCTGCACGCGACCGGGCGGTCGGCCGAGGCGCTCACGCTCTACGAACGGCTGCGCAGGACCCTCCGCGACGAACTCGGCGCCGACCCCGGTCCTGAGTTGCGCGACCTGCACCGGGAGATCCTGGCCTCCGGCTCCGACGGCGCGAAGACCGTGGAACCCCGTCCTGAGCCTGCCGAGACCGGGTCCGCGACCGACCCGGCGCCGCCCGCGAAGCCTGTGGAGCCTGTGGAGCCTGTGGAGGCCGTGGACCCCGCGCCCCCGGTGGGGTCCACGATCCCGGCGGTCCTGGCGGACGGGTCCTGGGGGTGGTCCTTCAAGGAGACGGTTCCCTGGGGGGTGCTTCTCAGGAGACGGTTCTCCGGAAAACGGGCGCGGCTGACGGCCGTCGTGGCCGTGGTCGTCTGCCTGCTCCTCGGAGCGGCCCTGTGGCTGTGGCTGCCGCGCCCCGAGGAACTGCCCCCCGAGACCCATCTGGTCCGGCCCATCCCCGGCGACCGGTCACGGCTCGCCAAGGACGTGACCTACCCCGACGGCAGCACGGTCCGGGTCGGTGAGACATTCGTCAAGACCTGGCAGATCGACAACATCGGCACGGTCCCGTGGCGGGACCGCTACCTGTACCGGCAGTGGCCGTGGGACGGCGAGGACCTGTGCCAGACCGAGCACAGGAGTGTGCGCATCCCCGACACGGAGCCCGGCGAGTCCGCGCTGGTGAGCGTCGAGGTGCGGGCCCCCAAGGAGCCGGCCCGGTGCAAGGTCTACTGGAAGATGGTCGACGTGGACGGCAACCAGTACATGCCCCACCTCAGCGGCATCTTCTTCGACGTCACGGTGGTGCCCTGACCTGGGCCTTCACTCGGCCCGTGCCCGCCGTACAGGAAACGTGCAGGGCCGCCCGGCAGGCTGACCGCGGTGGTGTCGCCCTCGGCTGAAGGGGGGCGCGTCCGCCGTACCTCTTCTCCGGCCACGAGAGGGCGCGGGGGCCCACGGGGGCGTGGCCGGGAGAAGAGGTACGGCGGGCGTACCGGTGCGCGGCGCGACACGAGATGCTGGCGATCATGCCTGAGTTCTACGACGTGATCTTCGAACGACGGGACGTGCGCGGTGAGTTCACCGGCAAGGACGTGCCCGAGGAGGTCCTGCTACGGATCCTGGGGGCCGCTCACGCCGCGCCCAGCGTCGGCCTCTCCCAGCCCTGGGACTTCATCGTGGTCCGCGACCGGGAGATCCGCGAGGCCTTCGCCGGCCATGTCCAGCGGGAGCGCGCCGTCTTCGCGGCCACCCTCGACGCCGAGCGGGCCGCGACGTTCGCCACGATCAAGGTGGACGGGGTGCGCGAGTCGACGCTCTCCGTCGTCGTCACCTACGACCCGGCGCGCGGGGCCCCGGCCGTCCTCGGCCGCCACTCGATCGCGGACGCCGGGCTCTACTCGGTGTGCCTGGCGATCCAGAACCTCTGGCTCGCGGCCACCGCGGAGGACCTGGGGGTCGGCTGGGTGTCCTTCTACCGGGAGGAGTTCGTCGGCGACCTGCTCGGCATCCCGGAGGGGGTCCGCCCGGTGGCCTGGCTCTGCCTGGGACCGGTGACGCACCGGGAGCGCGTGCCCGACCTCGAACGCAAGGGGTGGCGCGGACGCGTCCCCCTGGCCGACCTCCTCCATCGGGACGGCTGGCGGGGACGCTGAGCCGTACAAAACGTCTGTCAACCGTCGTCCCTGTTACGGCACACCTGGGACACGAAGCCGTACGGCGGGCATCCAGGACATATGGCCGCGACCATCGAGCCCGGTGACCCGGGCGACTCCGTCCCCGCCCACCTGCGGCTCGCGGGCATCCTCCGTGCGCGGATAACGAGCGGTGAGCTCCAGCTCGACCGCCCGCTCCCCTCGGAGGAGAGCCTCCAGCGGAGCTACGGCCTCGATCCGGGCAGCGTACGGCGCGCGATCCAGGTCCTGTCCGACGAGGGCCTCGTCTACACCGTGGAGGGCGGGGGCGCCTACGTGTCCTCCCGCGCGGAGGAGACCGGCGGGGGCTGAGGGTCCCGGGTCGCTCCCGGGCGTTGTTAGGCTCAACGCCCGGCGGGTTTTCCGCGCTCACATGCGTTTTCACAGGAGTGGACGATGGCGGTTCACGGATGGTGCCATCCTCGGTTCTCGCGGGTGCGCGAGGTGTTCCGCCAGAATTTCGCCGGTGACGGGGAGCTCGGCGCGGCCTTCTCCGTCTTCCTTGACGACAGGCCTGTCGTGGACCTGTGGGGTGGTGTGGCCGACCGCCGTGACGGGCGTCCCTGGGAGCGTGGCACCCCCACGCTGGTCTACTCGTGCACCAAGGCGGTGACCGCGACGGCGGTGCTGCTGCTGGCCGAGCGCGGTCTGCTGGACGTCACGGCACCGGTCGCCGAGGTGTGGCCCGAGTTCGCCCGCGCGGGCAAGGAGCGTGTCACCGTCGAGCACCTGCTCACCCACCAGGCGGGGCTGCCGGTGATCGAGGAGCCGGTGCCGGTCGAGGAGTTCGAGGACCAGGAGGCCATCGCCGACCGGCTGGCCGGGCAGGCGCCGTTGTGGGAGCCGGGGACCGGGCACGGCTACCACGCGCTGACCTACGGTTTCCTGCTGGGCGAGGTGATCCGCCGGGTCTCCGGCAAACGGGCGGGTGAGTTCGTGGCCGCCGAGATCGCCGACCCGCTGGGGCTCGAACTCTGGCTCGGCGCGCCGGACGACGTGGCGGCGCGGGCGGCCCGGCTGTCCGGCGGGCTGCGTCTCGGGGCCTCGACACCGGCGACTTCGGAAAAGCCGGCGACACCCGGGAAGCCTGCGGCACCCGGGGAACCGGCGGCTTCGGGAACCCCGGCGGCGCCCGGGAACGTGACAAACCCCAGTGCCGACGCCGGGGAGGCGCTCGGCAGGGCCATGCGGGACGGCGAGAGCCTGACCGGCCGCGCCATGGGCAACCCGCAGGTCACCAAGCTGCGCGGCGGCGCCAACCACCCGGTCGTCCTGCGCGCGGGCTGGCCCGCGATCGGGGTCGTCGCCACCGCCCTCGGCCTGGCCGGGTTCTACCGTCATCTGGTCGCCGGGCGGATCCTGCGCCCGGAGACCCTGCGGGACGCCGTCAGGCCCCGGGTCTCCGGCCCCGACCGGGTGCTGCTCCTCGACAGTTCCTTCGGCCTCGGCTACATGCGGCCCGCACAGGCCTTCCGGGTCCCCGAGCAGGGGATGCGGACCGCCTTCGGCCACACCGGCATGGGCGGTTTCCTCAGCCTCGGCGACGTGGAACACGGCCTGGGCATGGCGTACACGATGAACAGGATGACCGACGCCGTCGCCGGCAGCCCTCGTGCCCACCGGCTCGCCGAGGCCGTCTACGCGTCTCTTTAGACCGGTCTCCCACATAGCGATTTCCTTACGAAATTCGCGAACCGTGACAACCGACGGCAGGGGTGAGACCGTCGAACAAGCGACGGCGCTCGGAGGGGGACTCCATTGGTTCCGGGATACCACGAGGTTCGAGACCTCGGTGCGGGAGGCGGCGGCCGGGTGGTGCTGGCCACCTACACCGCGACCGGCGCCTACGTGGCGATCAAGTATCTGAACGCGGCCCTGCGGGGCGACCACAGGTTCCTGGCGCGCTTCCGCGAGGAGGCGCGCGTCATGGTCGAGCTGTACGACCCGAACGTGGTCCAGTTCTACGAGTACTACGAGGACACCCGCGACGCCGCGATCGTCATGGAGCTGGTCGACGGCGTCTCCCTCAGGAGGATCCTGGCCGAGCACGGCACCACCAGCCCCGAGGCGGCGCTCGTCGTGCTCAAGGGCTCGCTGCTCGGACTGGCGTTCGCGCACTCCTCGGGGATCGTGCACCGCGACTACAAGCCCGAGAACGTGCTGATCCAGGCGGACGGCGCCAGCAAGCTGACGGACTTCGGCATCGCCGCCCGCACCGGGGCCTCCGACGCGCCCCAGGGCACCCCGCCGTACATGGCCCCCGAGCAGTGGGCCGGGCATCCGGCCACCCCGGCGAGCGACGTCTACGCGGCCACCTGTGTGCTCTTCGAGTGCCTCACGGGGCACCGGCCCTACCGGGCGGAGAACGGGGCCGCGCTGATGCACCAGCACCAGCGGGCGCCGATCCCGATCGAGGCCGTGCCGAGTTCGGTGCGGGGCCTGGTCGCGCGGGGCATGGCGAAGAATCCGGCGGACCGGCCCGCGACGGCGGAGGCGTTCGTCCTCGAACTCGAAGCCGCCGCGACCGCCGCGTACGGACCGGAGTGGGAGCAGCGGGGGCGGCGGCACCTGGCAGAGCTGGCCACCCTGCTGGCGCTGTCGTTCCCGCTGGCCAGGCCGGCCCAGCGGGCGAGCACCTCGCTGGCGAGCACCGTGCTCGGCAGGGGCGGCGGCAGGCGCCGTCCCCGTCTCGGCCCCAGGCTGCTCGCCGGGGTCGTCGTGATCACCGTCGCGGTCACCGTCGGGCTGGTCGCCTCGGGGCGGTCGGCCGACAGGCTCTCGGCGAACTCGATCTTCACTCCGCCCGCGCATGTGCCCGGGGCCGGGAAGACCCCGCCGGACGGCGCGGGCGGCTCTCCCCCGCCGGAACCGGCCCGGCCTCCCGTCAAACGGCCGCACACCGGAACGGAACGGACCTCGGCCAGGTCGGAGAGCACGCCCCCGAAGGCCCACCCGACGCCGCGCAGGACCCCGACGTCGTCCCCGAGCGCGCGGCCGACCCCGATCACCGACCCGTCGCGGACGCCGTCCCCCACCCCGACCTCCAGCCCGGGGGTCGACGACCTCGCGATCACCCGGTTCGACGCGGGCGGGGCGACGCTCAGCCTGCGCTCCTCGACCCCGGCCTCCGTCGTGCTGACCGTCTCCTTCGCCCAGGGTGAGGAGCGTGACGACCTGACGAAGGTGGCCACGCGGAGCTTCACCCTCAGGGGCAACGGCGTCCACTCCCAGCCCGTTCCCTACGCCTTCACCGCCCCCGCCTGCGAGCAGACCCTCTACCGCAGGGTCATGGCCTCGACCTCGCCCCGGTTCTCCGGCGGGGAGCTGAGCCGTACGGTCGAGGTCAGGGGCGGCCCGTGCCCGGCCCCCGAGGTGCGCAACGCGGAGATCACCTCCTGGGACGGCGAGACGGCCGTCGTCAAGGTCCGCGCGGGCGGTCCGGGCAGGGTACGGCTCACCGCGTCCTTCACCCGCAAGGACGACGAGGGCGGCGTCAGCACGCTGGACACCGTGACCAGGACCCTGTCCGGGGAGACCGGCTACTCCGTCGAACTTCCCGCTCCCCCGGCCGAGGTGCCGTGCGGCGGGCGGGCCGTGCTCGGGGTCACGGTCACCACGGACCGTCCCGCGGGCAACGGCGCCCAGTACGCCCAGACGGTGGTCGAGGGTGAGGAGTGCGTGCCCCCCGCCGTCACGATCACCTCCTTCGACGGCACCTCCGTCGGCTTCCGGGTGCGCGCCTCCGGCACCTCCCCGGTGACCGTACGGCTGGCCTTCACCCAGCAGGTCCCCGGCGCCGACGGCGGGACGACCGGCAGCGCCAAGACGATCGAGTTGTCCGGCCGCACCGACTACACGCGCACGGTGACCGGCGAGTTCGCCACGCTGCCCGAGTGTGGGCAGTACGCCCGGCGGACCGTGACGATCACCACGGTGCCCGCGGGTGAGAGCCGTTCGAGCCAGGCCCGGGTCGACCTGCCGCCCTGCGAGCAGGAGCCCGGCCCCTCCGACCCCTCGGAGGCGCCGCAGGACGTCCCCTCCGTTCCCGGGGAGCCGGGATGACCTCTCCCCTGGAGGCCGGTGTGAGCAGGCTCGGCAACGTGCTGGTCCCCGTCGAGGACATGGACGGGGCGATCGCCTTCTACTCGGGTGCGCTCGGTCTCGCGGTGCGCTTCCGTGACGGCGACCGGTTCGCCGCCCTCGACGGGGGCGGCGTCACCGTCGCGCTGGTCGGGGCGGCCGAGCGGGTCGCGGGCGACGTCACCGCGCCCTCCTACCGGGTGGCGGACGTGGCGCTGGCCGTACGGGAGCTGACCGGGGCGGGCGCCGAGGTCGTCCAGGAGCCCGAGAGGGGGCCGCACGAGGTCAGGGCGGTGCTCCGCGACCCCTCCGGCAACGTCCTGGTGCTCTACGCCCCGCTCTGACCCGCCCGCCACGGTTCGACGTCCAGTACGGCCTTGCCCGCGACCTGGCGTCCGAGCAGGGCCTCGGCGGCCTCCGCGAGGCGCTCCCAGGTGTCTCGCAGGCCGATCTCGGCGGAGAGCCTGCCCTCGGCGGCCAGGCCGAGCAGGGTGGCCAGGTCGGGACCGAAGGCCGTGGCGTCGCCGAACGTGCTGATCGTCCTCGACCGGCCGAGGAAGAACAGTGAGCCCGGCGCGAACACGGCGGGTTCTCCCGAGGCCCAGCCGATGCTCTGGAGGTCGCCTCCGGGGGCCAGCAACGGCCAGGCGGCGACCAGTTGCGCCCCGCCGACGTTGTCCAGGATCAGGTCGAAGGAGCCGTCGATCCCGTCGAGGCCGACGACCACCTCGCGGGCGCCCAGTCCGGTCAGCCCCTCCCCGCGTGCCGCGGAGCCGACGGAGGCCACGACGTGTGCCCCGCCCAGCGCGGCCAGTTGCACCGCGAACCGGCCGATCCCTCCCGCCGCCCCGGTGACCAGGACCCTGCGGCCCAGGATCGGGCGGGTCCGCAGCGCCCGCAGCGCGGTGACCCCCGCCATCGGCAGCGCCGCGGCGTGGGCCAGGTCGACGGCGTCGGGGACCTCGGCGACCGCGTCGGTGTCCACCGCGACGCGCTGCGCCCAGGCGCCAGGCCCGAAGGCGACGACGCGGGTGCCCTCCGCGGGCCCGCTGCCGTCCGCGGCGGCGCGTGCCACAACGCCCGAGGCGTCGTAGCCGGACACCGTTCCCGGGGGAAGACTCCCGGCGAAGGCCACCTCGCCCCGGTTGAGTGAGATGTGCCGCACGTCGATCAGGACCTGGCCGGGACGTGGTTCGGGGTCGGCGACCTCGGCGATCCGCAGCGCGGCCCGTGCCCGGGGGTCGGTGACGACGGCGCGAACGGTCATGGGACTTCCCTCCGTGGGGATCACTGCAGCGGACCGTCGGTCCGCTTACCTGGACGCTAGAATATTCGGACCATCGGTCCGCTTGTCAACGGGAGAGCCCATGGCCGAGCAGCGTCAGGAACGCGCCGACGCCGCACGCAACCGGAGAGCCGTCCTGCGGGCGGCCGAACGGCTGGTGGCCGAGCACGGCGGCGACCACGTCTCCCTCGACCGGGTCGCGGCCGAGGCGGGGGTCGGCAAGGGGACCGTCTTCCGCAGGTTCGGCAGCCGAACCGGCCTGCTGCGCGCCCTCCTTGAGGAGCGCTCGCTCGCGCTGCGTGAGGCGATCGTGGACGGCCCCCCGCCCCTGGGGCCGGGCGCGCCCGCGCGGGAGCGCCTGACGGCCTTCCTCGACGGGCTCTGCGGGATCGCCGAGGCCAACGCCGCCCTGCTGACCGCGCACGAGCAGGCGTGCGCCGACGCCAAGTACACCGAGCCGAGCTACCTGTTCTGGCACGACCACATCGCGACCCTGGTGGCCGAGGCGCGGACCGGCCTCGACACGGACTTCGCGGGTTTCCTCGCCCACGCCCTGCTCGCCGTGTTCGACGGTGAACTGGTCCGGCGGACGGCGTCGCCCGAGGAGCCCCGGCGCTTCACCCGGTCCGTCACCGAACTGGCCCTCGCCCTGCTCGACGCCCCCGCCCCACCGCGGATTTCGTGATTCGCCAGATCTTTTTTGGCTGGGCGTTTACAGTGGAAAAATCATGAAAACGCCTTTGACGTCGGCTTTTGCCGTCCGGTGCACCATAGCTCGTTCCGGAGCGGGTCCCGGACCGTCTTGACCTTCCCTTTAAGGGAGGTAACCTCCCTCGTCACGGAAGACAACTGGCCAATGGTGCCGCCACACGTGTCTCGGCCGCCTCGCCGGTCGGTCCCGTGACGCACCATCGCTCGACCCCCGTCTTCCGGCGGCCAGGTCGCGAGGGCGGCGCGACCATGCTTCGACGGCCGTCGGAGGATGACCGGAAACTTCCAGATGACACCTGAGACGTACAAGTTCATCGAACTGCTGGAGAGCCAGCTCGGGTACTCCGAGCGGGGCAGCGGCTACACCAAGTTCGGCGATTGGTACAACACCGTCGAGTTCGACGCCGACTACAGCACGGCCCCCTGGTGCGACATGTACCTGTCCTGGGCGGCCAAGAAGCTCGGATACGAAGACTGGGTGGGGCAGTTCGCCTACACCGTCCACCACGCCAAGTGGTTCCGCCAGCAGGACGCCTGGGGCACCGTCCCCAAGCCCGGCGCCCTCGTCTTCTTCGACTGGAGCGGCGGCAAGAAGCTCGACGGCATCGACCACGTCGGGATCGTCACCCGGGTCGAGGGCAAGAAGATCCACACCATCGAGGGCAACATCGACGGTGGCGTCGCCAAACGCAAGGTGCGCGACACCGACAAGGTCGTCGGATACGGATACCCCGAGAAGATCAAGGCCCGTCTGGACGAGGAGGCCGCCCAGCAGCAGGAGATCGTCACGGCGTCCCCCCGCCCGGACAACTCCGTCGCCCTCACCCGTAACCCCGACCTGCTGTCGCAGGCCCCGCCCGCCACGGTGCGGGAGAACCTGCCGCCCTCCCCACCGGTCAGGACCGGCCCCAAGCACGCCAAGCCGGAGACCGGGGCCCACGCGAAGGACCCCTCAGCGGCACAGGCGAAGTCCCAGCCTCCCGCCAAGCAGACCGCGAAGACCGCGCCGCCCGCCACCACGCAGGCCGCGGGCCGTACCGGAAAGCACGCCAAGCCCGCGACCGCGGACACCAACGCGATCGCCGCCGCCCCCGCCGCCACGAGCCTGCGCCTGCCCTCGGAGGCCCCCCAGCTCGGCACCCCCGCGATCCTCGCGCCGGTCCTGCTGACCGCCGTCGCGCTCATCGCCCACGCCAAGACCAGGCAGCTGAAGGCACGCCCAGCGCTCGCCATGGCCGGTGCCGGGAGTACGGCCGGCACCCGCCGGGCGCCCGGCCGCCGTCGCGCCCCGGGACGCCGCCGCGTCACCCGCGCCGTGCCCGTCACGGCCCTCGCCACAGCACCTGCCGCAGTACCCACCGTGGCGCCCACTGTGGCACCCACTTTGGCGCCCACTGCGGCGCCCGCCGTGATGGCCACCACGGCGCCTGTCACGGCGGCCGTTCCCGTGCCTGCCCCTGTGTCGGCCACGGTTCCCGCCGGGCTGTCCGCCACGGCGCCCGCCGTCGCGGAGACCACGTTCAGGTCCGCCCAGACGACGGGGTTCCCCTCGGTCACCGCTCCGCCCGCGCGTGTCGAGGAGCCGGAGGCCCTCGACCTCCCCGGCGACGGACGGCACACGCGGCCCCACACCGATCCGCTCCGCGCCGCGGAGCCGGGCACGGTCCGCCGCTACGACGGCCCCCGCCTGCCCTACCAGGGGAGGCGCCGCCTGCGCGAGCACCCGGTCACCGAGTCCTCCACCCTGTCGCCCGGTTTCGCGCAGGACGCCCCGCTGCGGGGCAGGCGGCACCGCAGGCCCGAGACCCCGGTCAGCACGACCATGCGGTCCACACGGCCGACCCGGCCCGTGCACGCCCGTCCCGCGACCACCCCGGCCGCCGTCCAGGACGGGCCGGTTCCCGTACTGACGGCGCCGCTCCCCGCTGACGACCCGGCCCTGCGCCGTCCCTACCAGGGGCGGCGCAGGGCCAGGGTCACCGTCTGAGGGAGGCGTCAGCGTCGCTCGGGCGGGCGCTGCTGCCCCATGCTGCGGCGCAGTTCCTCAAGTTCCGCCTCAAGCCCGGCGATGCGGGTGTTCGCCCCCGGCCCCTGCCCCTGTGCCCGAGGAGTCTGAGCCTGAGGGGCCTGGGGACCCTGAGCCTGGGGGCCCTGGATCTGGGGCGGCGCGCCGTACTGCTGGGCATGGGGGCGGACCGAGCGGGTCTCCTCAGAGCCGGGCGGCAACGGGTAGGGCGGCCGCTGCTGGTAGGCCTGCGCCCCCGCGGAAGGCCCTCCGAGCGCTCCCCCGGGTGCCCCGCCGTACGGCTGGCCGTACCCCGGTCCCTGCGGCGAGTGACCGGGCTGGGCGCCGTAGGACACGGGCGGGAACGAGGTGGGCGGTGTCTTCACCCGGCGCCTGCCCTTACCGGCCATGGCCACCAGGGCGCCGACCACCAGCAGGGCGGCCGCCCCGCCACCGCCCCACAGCACCCACGGCAGGATCGGTGAGGAGCTCTCGTCCTTGCCCGCGGTGATGGCCTGCTGGGAGTCGGTGATGTACTTGGCCACGTAGGGGTGGTTCGGCTGCAGCGCCTGGACCTCACGGAACTTCGGCAGCGCCTCGGAGTAGTGGTTGGCGAAGAACAGGTCGAGCGCCTCGTTGTAGGCCTTCGTCGTGGCCGACTCTGCGGGCTTGATGTTCTTCTCGTTGAGCTTCTCCTTGACGATGCTGACCGGCAGCACGAAGCTCTCGCCCTCGGTCGAGCCGCCGTCCTGCTGGATGAGACCGCCGACCAGGATGCCGATGACCTTGCCGTCCCTGCTGAACACCGGCCCGCCCGAGTTGCCCGGGTAGGACGGGGCCTGCGTCTGGATGTACGGCACGCCCTCCGGGGTCTGCCTGCTGGCGTTGTAGGGGCCCTCGGTGAAGGCCGGGTCGAGCTTGGACTCGACGTTGAAGATCGAGGTCTGCGTCACCGTACCGGGGAACCCGCTGATGTAGAGCGTGTCACCGACCCGGACGTCGGAGTCCTGACCGAGCGGAACGGTCGGCAGGTTGTTCTGCCCGTTGGCCTTGAGGATCGCCACGTCCTTGCCCGGGTAGACCGTGCCCTTGGCGACCAGTTCGATGGGGACCGACTTGGCCGTCTTGTCCACCCCGCCGCCGGGCAGGCTCTGCAGCAACGAGAGTGAGCTCTGGACGTTGCGGATCTTGATGTTGTCCGCGTTCCAGACCTGGAAGATCTTGGAGGCGGTCCTGACGATCTCGTCGTCCGAGGCGGCGTCGCCGAGATCGGCGATCAGGTCGGCGGCGTCCTTCTTGTTGACCTCGGTGAGCGCCTGCTCCGCGAAGGTCTGCGCCAGCTCGGTCTCCTCCTGGCCGACGCAGTGCGCCGCGGTCACCATGTAACCGTCGGGGGTCACCCACCAGCCGGTGCACAGGCCGCCCGCGCTCGCCTCGACGACGCGCTCCGGCGTGCCCGGCGAGAAGTAACGCCCCGGCTCCTTGGCCATCTGCTGGACGACCCACCGGTAGATGCTGTTCTCGTCCGCCGAGATCTTGCCCGACTGGACGGCGGAGATGCCCTGCTGGGTCAGCTGCTTGATCGCGTCCAGGTTGGCGACCGGCGTCGGCACGGCCACCTCCGCGGTGTAGGACACCGAGGTCAGCTGCACGGCGGGATGTGTCCTCGCCGCGAGCCACGTTCCCACGGGAACGTCCAGTTCCTTCGGCTTGGCCATGGCGGCGCCCGGCAGGGCCAGCACCCCGGCCATGGCCAGTCCGGCGACGGCGCTGAGTCTTCGCCACATTTTCTTACTCTCCCCAAACTCGCTTCCCAGGCGAGAGCATGGCCCGCCGCACTTGGGGGGCACTTGGAAGCGACTGGGACATTCGTTAACAGCTACCCATATGTCGTGACACGAGTGGCGATAGAGGACCGTGACCATCCGCTAGCCTGGCGGAGTGCTGGAACAGATCACGGCCACCCGATACGTGACCCCGCTGCGCGAGGGCGGGTCGCTTCCCGGCGTGGTCGAGGCGGACGACCTCGGGACCTACGTCGTGAAGTTCCGGGGCGCGGGGCAGGGCCGCAGGGTGCTCGTCGCGGAGATCATCGCCGCCGGGCTGGCCCGCCGCCTCGGCTTCCGCACCCCCGACCTGAAGGTGATCGACGTCGATCCGCAGCTCGGCGTGCGGGAGCCCGACGAGGAGATCCAGGACCTGCTGCGGGCCAGCGCCGGGCTCAACCTGGCGGTCGACTTCCTGCCCGCGGCCCTCGGCTTCGAGCCGCTCACCTGGCCGCCCGACCCCGGCTTCGCCTCCCGGCTGCTCTGGTTCGACGCCCTGATCCACAACGTGGACCGCAGCTGGCGCAACCCGAACCTCCTCGTCTGGCACGGCGACACCTGGCTGATCGACCACGGCGCCGCCCTGTGGTTCCACCACAACTGGCCGGCCGCCGACCCGGAGCGCCCCTTCGACGGCTCCGACCACGTGCTCGCCCCCCACGCGACCCTCCTCCCTGAGGTCGACGCCGAGCTGAGCGAGACGATCACCCGGGACCTCCTCGACGGAGTCGTCGACGAGGTCCCCGACGAGTGGCTTGAGGACGAACCCGGCTTCGACGGGGCCGAGGCCGTACGGCAGGCCTATGTGGAGCATCTGCTGGCAAGGGCGCAGGCCCCCAGGCGGTGGCTCCCCCAGGAGCTTCCCCAGGGGGCTCCCGGGGCACGGCAGGACGGCAAGACCGGCTCGGTGGGCGCGTTCTGGAAGGACAACCGGTGAGAGACGTCTACGAGTACGCCGTGATCCGGGTCGTCCCCCGCGTCGAACGCGGCGAACTGATCAACGCCGGGGTGCTGCTGTACTGCCAGCCGCGCGACTACCTGTGCGCCGGGATCGAGCTTGACGAGGCCAGGCTGCGGGCCCTCGACGCGAACGCCGACGTCGAGGGCGTACGACACGCTCTGGGCGCCTACCGGCGTTCCTGCCTCGGCGAGGAGGGTCCGCTGACGGGCGAGTCGCTCGGCAGCCGGTTCCGCTGGCTGACCGCCCCGCGAAGCACGATCGTGCAGACGGGCCCGGTGCACGCGGGTCTCACCGCCGACCCCGGCGCCGAACTGGAACACCTGCTGACCAGGCTCGTCCGGGCCCTGTGAACCCGCTCCTCAGAAGAGGACGGACATGAAGGTGCCGACCTCGCGGAACCCCGCCCTGCGGTAGGCCGCCCTCGCGGGGGCGTTGTAGTCGTTGACGTACAGCGAGACCACCGGCGCGAAGCATTCGAGGGAGTGCTTGAGCACCGAGGCCATCCCGGCGACCGCGTGGCCCCTGCCCCTCAGCTCGGGGTGGACCCAGACCCCCTGGATCTGGCACGCCTGGGGGGTCACGGCGCCGATCTCGGCCTTGAAGACGACCCGGCCGTCGTCGATCCTGGCGTAGGACCTGCCGATCCGGATCAGCTCGGCGACCCGTGACCGGTAGAGCGCGCCCCCGTCGCCCACCTCGGGCGAGATGCCGACCTCCTCGGTGAACATCGCGACGCAGGCGGGCAGCAGGATCTCGAATTCCTCCGGCCTGACCCGTCTGACCAGGGGGTCGGCCGGGACCGGGGACGGCTCGGTCGCCTCCATCACCGGCTGGGTCCACCGGATCGCGCGGGCCGCCCCCCAGTACGGTTCGAGCCGCTCCCAGAGCGGCTCGACCGCGTCGGACGGGCCGACGATCGAGGAGCAGCGGCGTCCCTGCTTGCGGGCACGCTCGGCGAAGGCGTGCACGGCCTCGGCGCCGGCGTTGACCGGGACCAGGTTGGCTCCCGCGTAACAGAGCGAGGTGAGGCCGCCGCGCGGGCCGAACCCCCACATCTGGCCGCCGAGCCTGGCCGGGCTGAGACCGACGGCACGAACCCTGGAGGCGACGAAAACGTTGGAGACGGGGTCGGCGTCCAGGATCGCCAGCACCTCGTCACGATCGTTGTCGTCGAGCACGCGCGACGCCATTGTGCGCAGCATCACGCGCCCAGCCTACGCGACCCCCACGATTTTGGCAGGAACCAACACAGAGCCTGTCATCTACCCTGGGTGGCCTGTGTTGTCACCCGGCCGCGGCCGGTGCCTGCGAGGTCGCGGCGCAGCGGGCGTCCGGTCCTCGCGCCGCCCGCCTGGCCGGGCCGAAGAGCGTCCCGTCCCTGAGGTAGGCCGCCAGCCTGCGGTCCACACACTGGTTGCCGCTGAAGGTGGCCCCGTGGTTTCCCCCGGCCACGGCCAGCATCCTGGAGCGCCCGAACACCGCCCGCATGCGCAGCGCCCCCCGGTACGGCGTCGCGGCGTCGCGCTCCGCCTGAACGATCATGATGGGCGGCAGCCCGGCGTTGTCCTTGAGCGTCACCGGGGTGCCCCCGCGCTCGGGCCAGAACACGCACGGCGCGTTGTACCAGGCGTTCGACCAGGTCAGGAAGGGGGCCTTGGCGTGCGTCCTGGACATGTCGGCGCGCCACTTGCTCCACTGGCCGGGCCAGGCGGCGTCATGGCACTGCACCCCCAGGTAGACGGCGTAGCCGTTCTCGTCCTCGGCGTCGTTCTCGGCGTACCTGTGGTAGGCGGCGAGCAGCGGGGCGTCGTCCCCCTTCTTGACGTAGGTGGAGAAGGCCTTGGCCAGCTGAGGCCAGACGAGGTCGGAGTAGCCGCCGAGGGTGTAGATGTCGTCGAGTTCACTCGGCCCGACCACCCCGCCCGCCGGGCGGACACGCAGCCGGTTGCGCATGGCGTACCAGGCGAAGGAGACCATCCTGGTCGTCCGGCCGAGCCGGTAGACGTCGTTGTGACGGGCCGTCCAGCGCAGGAAGTCCCGGTGGCGCCGGTTGAAGGCGACGTCCTGGGCGAGGTTGGAGCCGTACCAGATGCCCTTCGGGTCGACCACGCTGTCCATGACCATCCGGCTCACCCGGCCGGGGAAGAGGGTGGCGTAGACCGCGCCGAGATAGGTGCCGTACGAGTAGCCCAGATAGCTGATCTTCTCCTCGCCCAGCGCCTTCCTGATCTCGTCCATGTCCCTGGCGCTGTTCTCCGTGCTCAGGTGCGGCAGCATCCAGTCCCACCGGCTCTGGCAGGCCTCGGCGTACCGGCGGGCCCTGCCGAGCAGCACCGCCTCCTGTTCGGCGTTGCCGGGAACGTTGTCCGGGCGGGGCGGGGCGTAGTACTCGGCGGGATCGACGCACCGCAGCGCGGGTTCGCTGTGGCCGACCCCCCGCGGGTCGAACCCGATCACGTCGAACCGTCCGGCGAGGTCGGGGGGAAGCTGGGCGGCGACCCGCCTGGCCAGGCTGAGGCCGGAGGCCCCCGGCCCTCCCGGGTTGACCAGCAACGCCCCCAGATGGTTCCGCGAGTCCCCGCCCCTGACCCGGTTCAGCGCCAGGCTGATGGTCCGGTCAGGATCGGCGTAGTCGAGCGGGACCCTCAGGGAGGCGCACTCGACCGCCACACCCGCCTGTTCACCGCTCCCTGAGGAGGCGTCCGCGTCCGACGAGGCCTTGCCCGGTGTTTCGCAGGGCCCCCAGACCAGATCGTCCCGTTCCTGCGCCGCCGCCTCCTGCGGTAGCCCGGCCATGGCGGCGAACACCGCGAAGCCCACGGCGACCCCGACAACCCTTTTCACGAATTCCCCCTACTCGTACGGCAGAGGCGATGGTCTCCCAGCCGGTGACCCGGCCACGGGCGGTACGACGAGATCCTTGCCATCCCGTGACCGTCACGTTGCCGTCCGGGAGCCCTGGCTAGCATCCATCACATGACGGAGCGATATGCGATCTTGAGCGGTTCCACCTTCGAGGAGGAGATCGGTTACGCGCGCGCGGTGGTCGACGGCGACCGGGTCCACGTGTCCGGGACGACCGGGTTCGACTACGCGACGATGACGATCTCGGACGACGTGGTCGAGCAGGCCGAACAGTGCCTGCGCAACATCGAGAGCGCGCTGACCCAGGCGGGCTGTTCGTTCGCCGACGTCGTGCGCGTGCGCTACATGCTGCCCGACCGCGCGGACTTCGAGCTGTGCTGGCCCGCCCTGCGCCGCCGTTTCGGCGAGGTACGGCCCGCGGCGACGATGATCGTCTGCGGCCTGTCCGATCCGCGGATGAGGATAGAGATCGAGGTGGACGCGCGACGCCCCTGAACACCTGGCCGGTCCGGGAGACGCCGTGGGGCGGCCCCGCGCGCCCGCGCGGAACCGCCCCACGAGACAACCCGCCCGCGAACCTACTCCTCCCGGTGGACCTGGCCCTGCAGGCGCCCGAGGCCCGGGGCCCTCAGGGCGAGGTTGGCCTCGCCCACGCCGTCCCGTTCGCAGGTGGGACGGTCGAGCAGGACCGAGAAGCCGAAGGTGGTCCAGGTGATGCCGGGCCGGTCCGGGTTGAACCGGTGGCGCCGCGACCCGGAGGAGCGCCCGTCGAGGACGACCTCGACCCGGTCGTCCTGGAAGGAGACGATCGCCTCGACCGTCTCGTCACTGAGCTCGGCACGGAGGTTTCCCCGGTAGACGGCGTGGCCGCCGTCGATCCACTCGCCTAGCTCGCGACCGCAGTCGTCGGCCCCCGCCACGGTGGTGTGGACGGGGGTACTCGACACGGCGGCCGAGGCGGAGGAGGCGGGCACGAGACCGGCCAGACCCGTCAGAGCCGCCAGGGCCAGGGTCGCCGCGCGGGCAGAGGTGCGGAACATGCGCTTCCTTTCAACGGAGGACGACGCCTTGCCTCCCCGTCGCGGAACGTGACGACGAGTGAGGACCGCAACCAAATCAAGCCCAGCGACCAAGGGTAGTCAATGGCGACTCTGAGTTATGGCCCCAGGTTGTTCACCCGACACATTCGCCCCGTTCGCCCCAGAGATCAGGAGATCTCACCTTTTCCACCGGCCGTCCGGTCACCCTCCGGAGCCACCCAGGGGCTTGGCCATGACGATCTCCCTGCTCCTGCCGTCGTCGAGCAGGTCGCCGAGTTCCCCGGTGTCCTTGAAGCCGTGGCCCCGGTAGAGCGCGATGGCCGCGTCGTTGTCCGGCATCACACACAGGCGCAGGGTCGCGGTGCTCCGCAGCGCCGCCCATCGCTCGATCTCCTGGATCAGGTGGCCCGCGACCCCCCGGCCCCGGGCCTGGGGGCCGACCCACATCGAGATCAGCTCGACCGTGTCCGCACCGCCGGCGGGGACACCGCTGGCCATTCCGGCGAGCACTCCGTCGAGGACCGCGACCACGTTGTGCGAACCGGGTATCTCAAGGCGTCCCCGCCAGCGGTCCTCGCGGTCGCCGTCCCCCTGCCAGTCGGCCAGTCTCGCCCCGAAGGCGGCCGGCGCCTCGGCGAGGGCCGCCAGCCTCAGCTCCCGCCACAGCGGCCAGTCGTCCGAGCTCAGGACACGTACTTCGATCATGACGTGAACCCTGCCCTGTCCGGGCAGGGACGGCAACGGATTAACGGACGACGACCTCGGGGCCGGGGGCGTCCTCGTCGTCGAAGTCGATCTCCACACCCATCTCCTCGGCAAGCCGCAGGGCCTCCTCGATGAGGGTCTCCACGATCTGCGACTCGGGGACGGTCTTGATGACCTTGCCCTTGACGAAGATCTGGCCCTTGCCGTTGCCCGAGGCCACCCCCAGGTCGGCCTCCCGCGCCTCGCCGGGACCGTTGACCACGCAGCCCATCACCGCGACCCGCAGCGGGACCTTCAGGCCGGTCAGGCCCGCCTGGACCTGCTCGGCCAGGGTGTAGACGTCGACCTGGGCGCGTCCGCACGAGGGGCAGGAGACGATCTCCAGACCGCGCTCGCGGAGGTTCAGCGACTCCAGGATCGCGGCGCCGACCTTGACCTCCTCGACCGGAGGGGCCGACAGCGAGACCCGGATCGTGTCGCCGATGCCCTCGGCCAGCAGGGCGCCGAAGGCCACGGCCGACTTGATCGTGCCCTGGAAGGCGGGCCCCGCCTCGGTGACGCCCAGGTGGAGGGGGTAGTCGCAGCGCTGCGCGAGGAGCCGGTACGCCTGCACCATCACGACCGGGTCGTTGTGCTTGACCGAGATCTTGATGTCCTGGAAACCGTGCTCCTCGAACAGCGAGCACTCCCACAGCGCCGACTCGACCAGCGCCTCCGGGGTGGCCTTGCCGTACTTCTGCAGCAGCCTGGGGTCCAGGGAGCCGGCGTTGACGCCGATCCTGATCGGCACGCCGTGGTCGGCGGCGGCCCTGGCGATCTCACCGACCTTGTCGTCGAACTTCTTGATGTTGCCCGGGTTGACCCGGACCGCCGCGCAGCCCGCCTCGATCGCGGCGAAGACGTACTTCGGCTGGAAGTGGATGTCGGCGATGACCGGGATCTGGGATTTCCTGGCGATGATCGGCAGCGCGTCGGCGTCGTCCTGGGACGGCACGGCGACCCTGACGATCTGGCAGCCGGACGCGGTCAGCTCGGCGATCTGCTGGAGCGTCGCGTTGACGTCCGCGGTGAGCGTGGTGGTCATCGACTGCACGCTGACCGGCGCGTCACCGCCGACAGGAACGGAACCAACCATGATCTGACGGGATTTGCGTCGCTCGGCGATCGGCCTGGTCCTCACGGACGGGATCCCGAGAGCAACAGAAGTCATTTTCAGCCCTTGGTGAGTCGGGGACATCTCCAGTCTAGGCAGTAGCCGTGAGCTCCCGTGCCCGAATCCGTGCCCATTCGTCAGCGTCCAGCACCTCTGCGACCGTCTCCGCCGAGGTCACGGCGTGCTCGGAGACGACCGCGGCCACGGTGTCCACGATGCCGGTGAACGGCAGCCGTCCGGTGAGGAAGGCCTCGACGCAGACCTCGTTGGCGGCGTTGTAGACGGCCGGGGCCGTACCCCCCGCGGAGCCGACGTGACGGGCCAGTGCGACGGCGGGGAACGCCTCGTCGTCGAGGGGCTCGAAGGTCCAGGTGTGGGCCCTGGTCCAGTCGACCGGAGGAGCCGCGGCCTGGACCCGTTCCGGCCAGCCGAGGGCCAGCGCGATCGGCAGCCGCATGTCGGGCGGGCTGGCCTGGGCGACGACCGAGCCGTCGACGAACTCGACCATCGAGTGCACGACCGACTGCGGGTGGACCACCACCTCGATCCGGTCGAAGCCGATGTCGAAGAGCAGATGGGCCTCGATGACCTCAAGGCCCTTGTTGACGAGTGTGGCGGAGTTCACCGTGACGACGGGCCCCATCGACCAGGTCGGATGCGCCAGGGCCTGCTCCGGGGTCACCCCGGTGAGCTGCTCCCTCGGCCTGCCGCGGAAGGGGCCGCCGCTGGCGGTGACGACCAGCCGCCGTACGGCGGAGGCGTCCGGCCCCTGCGGACCCGCGGCCCACAGGCACTGGGCCAGGGCGGAGTGCTCGGAGTCGACCGGCAGCAGTCTCCCGGGTTTGGCCAGCCTTTTGACCAGGGGACCGCCGATGATCAGCGACTCCTTGTTGGCCAGGGCGAGCACCCGGCCCGCCTCAAGCGCGGCCAGCGTCGAGGTCAGTCCGAGCGCCCCGGTGACGCCGTTGAGGACCACGTCGGACGGCCAGGCCGCCGCCTCGGCGACCCCCTCTGGCCCGGCCAGGACCGTGGGGCTCACCCCGTGCCCGGCCAGTGCCCGCCGCAACTCGGGCAGGGCGGCCGGATCGGCGACGGCCACCACGTCGGGCCCGAACTCGGCCGCCTGGCGGGCCAGCAGGTCGACCCTGCCACCCCCCGCGGCCAGGGCCACGACCCGGAACCGGGCGGGATTGCGGGCGATGACGTCGAGGGCCTGGGTCCCGATCGAGCCGGTAGAGCCGAGCAGGGCGACCGAACGCGTGGTGTCTGGCTGCACGGGCCCATTCTCCCGGATGGCCCCTCCCGGTCGGACCGCCGCCGAGGGTACGCAGAGCGCCGACAACCCTCGACTTTCACCGAAAGTAGCAACAAGAACACATCTGGTAGTGCAAACTCGGCCCATGACTTCGAGCCTCCCCCTGCTCCTGGGTGCCGTGCTCGTCGCCGGGCTGCTCGGCGCCCCCGCGACCGGCACGACGGCCCCCGAACACCGGCAGACCTCGCACGGACTGGCCGAACACCTCGCACAGCCGGCGACCCCGGGTGGAGACGACACCGGCGTCGCCGGGCACACGGGCGCGGGAAACTCCGCCGAGCAGCGCCGTGTGCTCGCCTACTGGACGCCCCGCCGGATGGCCGCCGCCGCCCCCATCGGCCTGCTCGGGCCGGTGACCGGCGTGCTCGGCGCGGTCACCGGCCTGCTCGGGCTGAAGGCCTCCTTCGAAACGCCCGGCACGAGACCCTCCGTCGTGAGACTCGCCGCGAGACCCGGCGGAAGGTCCGCCGTGCGGTCCGTCAAGGCCCCGCCGGGCGCGACCCGCACCCGGTACGGCGCGCGGGTCGGCGGTGCACGCTGGGGCGCGGGCGGGCAGGTCGCCCGTACGACGGGGCGCGTGTTCATGACCCTCGGCGGGACCGACTTCGTGTGCTCGGCGAGTTCGGTCAGGAGCGCCAACGCGGACCTGGTCGTCACCGCGGGCCACTGCGTCAAGAACGGCACGGGCGCGTGGGCGGACAACTGGGTCTTCGTGCCCGGCTACGACCGGGGGCGACGGCCGTACGGGCAATTCACGGCCCGGCGCATGTTCGTGACGGGCGCGTGGGCGCGGGGCGGTGACGACAGCCACGACATCGGCATGGTCGCGGTCAACCCGCGGGGCGGCAGGCACCTGGCCGAGGTCGTCGGCGTCCAGGACATCGCCTTCGACACCGCCAGGGGCCGTCAGACCCACGGTTTCGGCTTCCCCGCCGACCTGCCCTACGACGGCGAGAACCTGGTCTTCTGCGCGGGGACGGTCCGTGACGACCCGCACGGCCAGACCAGCGACCAGGGCCTGCGCTGCGACATGACCGCCGGGTCGAGCGGCGGCCCCTGGCTGAGCGGCTTCGACCCCGTGACCGGGCACGGCACGGTCACCTCGGTGAGCAGCTTCAAGTACAGCGACGACCGCGGCACGATGTACGGCCCCTACTTCGGTGAGACCGCCAGACGGCTCTACGCCGTCGCCCAGAGATCATGAGGGTACGGCCCGCGCCCCAGGGTGCGGGCCGTACCTCTCTGGGGCCTACAGGGAGAGCCCGGTCAGGACCATGACCTTCTCGTAGGTGAAGTCGGCGATGGCGGAGCGGATGCCCTCGCGGCCGACGCCGGACTCCTTGATGCCGCCGTAGGGCATCTGGTCGGCGCGGTAGGACGGAACGTCCCCGATGACCACGCCGCCCACCTCAAGTTCGCGGTTGGCGCGGAAGGCGACGTCCAGGTTGCGGGTGAACACCCCGGCCTGCAGACCGTACTTGGAGTCGTTGACCGTGGCGAACGCCTCGTCCACGCCGGAGACCGACTGGACGATCATCACCGGGCCGAAGACCTCCTCGCAGGAGACCTTGGCGTCGTGCGGGACGTCGGCGAGCACGGTCGGGGCGACGGTCGCGCCCTCGCGGGTGCCGCCCGCCAGCAGCCGGGCACCGGCCGCCACGGCCTCCTTGACCCACTGCTCGACGCGCTCCGCGGCCTCGACCGAGACCAGCGGCCCGACCTGGGTCCGGTCGTCGGCGGGGTCGCCGACGACCAGGGCCTCGACCGCGGGCACCAGCCTGGCCAGGAAGTCCTCACGCGCGGACTCCTCGACGATCACACGCTGGACGGCGATGCAGCTCTGCCCGGCCTGGTAGTTGGAGAACAGCGCGACCCTCGAAGCCGCCCAGTCGAGGTCGGCGTCGGCGAGCACGACCGCGGCGGCGTTGCCGCCGAGCTCCAGGGTGACGTGCTTGCGCGGCACCTGGTCCATGATCGCGTAACCGACGGGGCCGGAGCCGGTGAAGGAGACCACCGGCAGGCGCGGGTCCTCGACCAGGGCGCCCGCGCGGTCGTTGGGCACCGGCAGCACGGAGAACATGCCCTCGGGCAGGTCGGTCTCGGCCAGGATCTCGCCGAGCACCAGGGCGGAGAGCGGGGTCGCGGGGGCCGGCTTGACGATGACCGGCGCGCCGACCGCGATGGCGGGGGCGACCTTGTGGGCCACCAGGTTGAGCGGGAAGTTGAACGGCGTGATCGCCAGGACCGGGCCGTGCGGGACGCGCGAGATGTAGGCGAGACGGCCCGCGGAGCCGGCCTCGGTGTCCAGGCGCATGACCTCGCCGCTGAGCCTGCGGGTCTCCTCGGCCGCGAACCTGAAGGTGGAGATCGCGCGGTTGACCTCGCCACGGGCCCAGAAGATCGGCTTGCCGTTCTCCTCCATGATCAGCCGGGCGAGCTCCTCGGCGCGCTCGGCCAGGCGGCGCGAGACGTGGGCGAGGGCGTCGGCCCGCACGTGGATGGGGAGCGCGGCGGCCTGCCCGCGCACGGCCACCGCCGCTGCGACGGCCTCCTCGACCTGGTCGGCCGTCGGCACTGAGCAGAGGCCGACGACACGGCCGTCGTGTGAGTTGGTCACGGTGAGCTCGGCGTCCCCGGTGGCGGGACGGCCGGCGAGCCAGAAGGGGCGCACGTCCATGCTCAGACGGTATGCCAACCGCCGCGACGGGGCGTTACTCCAGGGCGTACAAGACGGTCAGCGCGATGCGCCGTTCCGTATGTCCTCTTCTCTCTTGGGGGCTGTAACGAAACCGGCCCGCTTTATGGATATTCCTATATGACGACGGTTTGAACGATCTTCGCTCTGGCTAAGTCACGGTTGCAACTCCCTCACAGCGGAAGGGCGTGGCCGCATGACCTCTCCGGCGCCGCGCGGGCTGCAGGGTGCCTATCACCTCGGCGAACGGGCGGGCCAGGACGAGCTTCGCGGACGGCTCCTCGACGTGGCCAGTCAGCTTCTCGTCACCGTCGGCCCGGAAAGCCTGTCGATGCGCCGCATCGCCACCGAGGCCGGGTGCTCGACGACGGTCGTCTACACCATGTTCGGCAGCAAGGAAGGGCTGGCCGAGGCGCTCTACCTTGAGGGGTTCGAGCGGTTCAGACGGCGCCTTGAGGCCGTGCCTCCGCGCAGGAACGCCCTTGAGCACCTCACCGCGCTCGGTCCCGCCTACCGGGAGGCCGCCCTGGCCGAGCCCGGTTACTACGCCCTGATGTTCGAGCGGGCCATCCCCGGTTTCGTGCCGAGTGAGCGGGCCAGGACCCTGGCCAGGGCCGCGCTCAACATCCTCGACCGGGTGATCGCGGACTGCATCTCCGCCGGATACATCATCCCGACCCAGCCCAGGAGGATCGCCGACGCCCTCTGGGCCGCCGCGCAGGGCGCCATCAGCCTGGAGCGGTCGGGTCACCTGCGGGACGGCGAGACCTACAACGCGGTCACCTACGCCACCATCTCCCGTTATCTGACCGAGAAGCCGTGACCTGCGGAGGACGTGGTCATCCCGCCGTGGTCAGCGCGACCCAGAGCTCCGCGCGGGCGCCGGGGTCGTCGAGGTCGCGGCCGAGAAGCTCGGCGACACGGCGCATACGGTAACGCAGGGTGTGCCGGTGCACGCCGAGCCGTTGCGCGGCGGCGTCCCAGTGGCCGTTACAGGCCAGGTAGGCGCGCAGGGACTCCAGCAGGTCGGCGCGCGAGCCGTACTCGCGCAGGGGGGCGAGCAGCGCGGCGGAGAACGCCTCGGCCGCCTCGGCGTCCAGCAGGGACAGCAGACCCTGGCCCGCCAGGTCGGCGAAGCGCGTCACACGCTCGGTGCCGCGACCGGCCGCGGCCAGTGCCCGGTCCGCCTGGCCGAGTCCGGCGTGCAGGTCGTCGAGACCGACCGGGGCGCCGAGACCGACCTCGCCGTACTCGGCGAGTGCCTGGGCCACCTCGTCCGCGAGGCCCTCGGGGGCGAGGACGACCACCCGCTCCGCGTCCGGCGCGGCGAAGACTCCGGTGGGGGCCCCGGCGAAGCCCGCCGCGACGGCGTCGAGCACCGCCTCCCGGTCTCCGCGGACGGCCAGCACGACCAGCCGGTCCACGGGCAACGTCTCCCCCAGCAGGTCCAGGACCTCCCGCCCTGCCTCGGCCTGCCCGGCCAGCAGCAACCGCAGCACGGCCGCGCGGATCCTGCGCTCGGCGGCCAGATGTTCCCTGCCGTGCTCGATGGCCAGCGTCAGCAGCGACCCGGCGGCGTTGACCACGGTGTGCGCGACCGGTGTGAACGGCCGCTCCGCGCCGACCGCGAAGAACCCCCTGACCCGGCGGGCGCCGAGTGGTTGCACGACGATGTGCTCGGCCGGGGTGGACAGTGCCAGGCTCGCCGGGGCACCGCGTCCCGCGGGTTTCCTGAGCCGCTCCAGTTCGGGCAGCAGCCTGGTGACTTGGGAGGCGTCCCTGCCCGCCGCGTGCCGTACGGCCCCCGCCTCGTCGAGCAGTGCGGCCCAGCCGCCCAGTTCGTGGGCCAGGCGGTCGATCACCGCGGCGGCCCCCTCCGGGCGGAGCGCGGCGCGGGTCAGGCGTCCCTGGGCGGCGAAGGCGCGGCTGATCTCCTCGTACTGCTCGGCGGCGATCAGGTCGCTGACCAGCTTGCTGATGGCCACGAACGGGGTGTCGCGGGGCACCTCGATCAGCGGCAGGCCCGCCAGCGCCGCGGCCTCGACCAGCCCGGCGGGGATCTCCTCGTGCCCGAGGCCGACGCCGAAGCCGAGACCGGTGACGTTCCTGGCCACGAGCCTGCCGACGTAGGGGGCCGCGTCCGCCTCGTGCAGGCGCATACCGGTGGTCAGCACCAGTTCGCCGCCCTCAAGGAAGGGGGTGGGGTCCTCAAGCTCGCTGACCGCGACCCAGCGGACCCGGCTGTCGAGCGCGTCGTGCCCGGCCAGCACGGCGAGTTTGAGCGGCAGACGCCGCACGACGGTGCGGAGCGTCGGTGCCACGATCACCCCCGGATTTGTACGTTACGGCAAGAGTGCCGTCGGTAATTTTGCCATAGTGCATCATCCGCATCCCGGTACGCGCGACATACCGTCACAGCATGAGCACCGTCACCCAGGGCGGCCCCTCGCTTCCTCAGGAGCGCCGGGTCGTCACCGAGATTCCCGGCCCCAAATCCCGCGAGCTGTTCGCGCGCAAGCAGGCCGCCGTTCCTCCGGGCATCGGCACCACGCTGCCCGTCTTCGTGACGCAGGCCGGGGGCGGTGTGGTCGTCGACGCCGACGGCAACTCACTGATCGACTTCGGCTCCGGCATCGCGGTGACCAGCGTGGGCAACTCCGCCCCGCGCGTGGTCGAGCGGGTGACCAGGCAGGTCGCGGACTTCACGCACACCTGTTTCATGGTCACTCCCTACGAGTCCTACGTCCGGGTCTGCGAGAGGCTCAACGAGCTGACCCCGGGTGACCACGAGAAGCGCACCTTCCTGCTCAACAGCGGCGCCGAGGCCGTGGAGAACGCGGTCAAGGTGGCGCGGCACGCCACGGGGCGCCAGGCGGTCGTCGTCTTCGACCACGGCTACCACGGCCGCACGCTGCTGACGATGACGCTGACGGCCAAGAGCATGCCGTACAAGCACGGGTTCGGGCCGTTCGCCCCCGAGGTCTACCGGATGCCGCTGGCCTACCCCTTCCGCTGGCCGACCGGCCCGGAGAACTGCGCCGAGGAGGCCGCGGCCCAGGCGATCGACCAGATCGGCAAGCAGATCGGCGCGCAGAACGTGGCCGCCGTGGTGATCGAGCCGATCGCGGGCGAGGGCGGCTTCATCGAGCCGGCCAAGGGCTTCCTGCCCAGGATCGCGGAGTTCTGCCGGGAGAACGGCATCGTCTTCATCGCCGACGAGGTCCAGACCGGTTTCGCGCGCACCGGCCACCTGTTCGCCTGTGAGGACGAGGGCGTCGTCCCCGACATCATCGTCACCGCCAAGGGCATCGCGGGCGGCCTGCCCCTGTCGGCCGTCACCGGCAGGGCCGAACTGCTCGACAAGGTCCACGTCGGCGGTCTCGGCGGCACCTACGGCGGCAACCCGCTGGCCTGTGAGGCGGCGCTGGGTGTGATCGAGACCATCGAGGCCGAGGACCTGACCGGCAGGGCCCGTCACATCGGCGAGGTCATGCTCCCCCGGCTGCGGGCCGTGGCGGAGCGCAACCCGGTGATCGGTGACGTGCGCGGCCGGGGCGCCATGATCGCGATCGAGCTGGTCGTCCCCGGCACCAAGGAGCCGCACCCGACGGCGGCCGGCGAGATCGCCGCCAGGTGCCACGCGGAGGGGCTGCTCGTGCTGACCGCCGGCACCTACGGCAACGTTCTGAGATTCCTTCCGCCGCTGGTCATGCCCGACCACCTGCTCGAAGAGGGACTGACGATCCTGGAGAAGATCATCAGCGAGATCTAACGGTTTGGATCACCGCAAAAGGGGCACCCGGCTTAAGACTGGGTGCCCCTTTTATTGCGTTATGGAAGGCGCACAGGGAGTGATTTAACCACCGCTTGACACTTACCACACTGATCACGGACGGAAACGGCGTTATAACGGTTCCGGTATAAGACTTCGCGATCAAGACGGGAGACGTGATGGACTGGCGGCATACCAGGGCGGCACGGATCACGGCGACGTTCGACCCGGAGGGCCTCACCCGGGCTCAGTGCGAGGGCGACGCCTGTGTTACCTGCCACAAGAGATGGCCCCGGCCAAGGATCAGGATCGGCAGGCTGCCCAACGACTCCCCGCTGTTCGCCTGCGACGAGTGCGCCGAGGCACTGGTCCAGGAGACCGAGGAGAACATCTACCACCTGCCCCGCCGCGCGGCCTTCTTCTGAGGCTCGCCTCCGCGCCGTCTCAGGCGGACAGCAGCGCCCCGTGCGTCTGCTCCCGCATCCTCCACGGCGAGCCGTAGTCATCGAGCAGGTCCAGGAACGGCACCGCGTCGAACGCCTCGGGTCCCAGCACCCCCGAGCCCGCCCAGACCCCGCTCGCCAGCAGTTCGAGCGCGACCACCGGGTGCAGTGCCGTCTGCCACACCACGGCCTGGCAGCCGTACTCCCGCATCGACCACGCGTTGTCCACCACGTGGTACAGGTAGACCTCCCTGGGCGCGCCGTCCTTGCCGACGCCCTTCACCCAGGTGCCCGCGCACGTCTTGCCGCGCATCCGCTCGCCGAGCGTCGCCGGATCGGGCAGGGCCGCGGCGACCACGTCCCTCGGTGAGGCCTCGACACCGCCGACCCGGATCTTGCCCGCGTTGTCCAGGCCGAGCTTGCGCAGGGTCTTCAGGACGCCGATGAACTCCTCGCCGAGACCGTACTTGAACGTCACCCGCCCGGCGTCGATCCAGCGCGGCACGAGCAGGACCTCCTCGTGCTCGACGTTGACGCACTCGACGGGGCCGATCCCCTCGGGGAAGTCGAACACCTCGGGTTCGCTGAACGGCTCGGTGGTGTGCCAGGCGCCGTCCTCCCAGACCACAGGAGGGTTCAGGCACTCCTCGATGGTCGTCCAGATGGAGAAGGTCGGCGCGAAGTCGTAGCCCTCGACCACCAGGTTCGACCCGTCGCGGACACCGATCTCCTCGATGCTCTCGAAGAGGTGCTCGGCCGCGTAGCGCGCGAACACGTCGGCCAGCCCCGGTTCGACCCCCATGCCGACCAGCGCGAGGCGACCTCTGTCCCGCCACCGCCCGGTCAGAGCGAACTGCTCGTCACCGAGCTTCACCCCCGGCAGCTCGTACGGCCTGCCCGGGTGGGGGCGGGACAGCGACATCGCCATGTCCAGGTAGTCCGCCCCCGCGTTGAGCGCGGCCCTGAACAGCGGCATGGTGAAACGCGGATCGACGGCGTTGAGGAGCACGTCGCAGCGGTGCCCGGCCAGGGCGGCCTCGACCGCCTCCTGGTCGGAGGCGTCCAGCGTGATCGCGCTGAACCGCGGGTCACCGGCTCTGGCCACCGCGGCGGTGGCCCGGCTCTGTTGAGAGTCGGCCACCACGATGTGTTCGAAGAAATCTCGGCGCGCCGCGATGGGGACGACGGCCGAGCCGACCCCGCCCGCTCCCACAAGAAGGATTCTCATGGCGGGATCCTATCCACTGACTGGTCAACCAGTCGATATTCGGGACGTGATTTCACCACCGGATTCGTCGCGGGTGACGGACGCCCCCACGGAAACCGTGGCCGCCTCACACATGGACGGAGGGGGACGTCCCGTTCAGCCGCGGGCGGTGGCCGCCCCGCTCACTTCACCAGGTCCTTCCACCTTTTTTCCCATTCGGTGTAGTCAGTGCATTCCCCACCCGAACCACCGCAGTCCTTCGTCGGACGCGTGGCGAAGAGGACACTCCCGAGCTCGCGGTCGTCACGCGCGTGGTAGGCGTCGCACAGCCTCCGGACCTCGCCGTCGCAGGCCTTGACGTTGGCGGGGGCCAGCCCCGTCCAGGCTGCGGCCGAGTGCTGCGTGTCCGCGGAGCCGACCCAGTTGAGCCACTTGTAGGCGCAGTTCGGGCTGGTGGCGCCGGTCCCGACCATCCAGGCGTCGGCCCACCCGGTCACCGGCCCCTTCTCCCGCTCGACCGTCCTGCCCGCGCGCTCGAAGAGATCCAGGTGGTACGGCAGCGCCTGGGCCACGTGCGCCTCCCCCGTCGAGAAGGCCTGGATCACCTCCAGGGTGCTCGTCCAGTACACCCGGCGGGGCCCGTCGTGCTCGGCCAGCAGCCCGACGGCGGCGTCGAGCTGGGCGGGGGTGAGCTGGTAGGGGTCCTTGACCCCCAGCTCCGGCCTGGTCCGCCTGAGTGCCAGGGCGGCGTCGGCGATGCTCAGCGGGGTGTCCCTGACGGCCGACTGCTCCGTCCGGTAGACCGCGTCCGGCCCGTCGGGGGCGCCGGGCTCGCGTATGACCTGGTTGGTCCCCCACAGATAGGGGACTCCGTAGACCTTGCCGCTCGCGTCCCGGGTGGCGGGCAGTTCACGCAGCCGCCGGGGGATGTCCTTGTAGGACCGCAGGAGCGTGGTGTCCAGCGGCCTGACCGCGCCGTCCGCGATCAGCCTGCCGGCCAGGTCGGGGGAGGCCGAGATCACGTCGTAGGAGGCCGAACGGACCTTCTCCGCCATCTCCTCGCCGGAGTGGACCCGGTCGAGCCTGCTGACCCTGCAGCCGGTGAGCTTCTCGAAGGGCGAGAGCCAGTCGGCGCTCGCGGTCGCGCCGCCGTACTCGACGTGGCCCTGGTAGGTGAGCACCTGCAGGGTGCCCTCCCCCCTGCCGATCGACGCCGAAGGCTTCGGGCTCGGTGTCGGGGACCGCGTGTCCTGAACGGCCGCCCGCCGGGCGAGCGCGCCGGGGGCCGTCGCGACCGGGAGACAGACCGTCAGGGCCACAACACCGGCCAGTGCGCCGAGACGTGTACGCCGGAACCTGTCCCCGCTCACGCAGCTCCCCCTACGACTCGATCTGTCCGGAGCCTATCGGCCGCCCGCGGAGCCCCGTCCACATACGGAGCGGCCCCACGGGAGATCTTCCCGCGGGGCCGTCCCGTCACCGCCCGCGCGGCTACCGGTTGGTCGGGAATCCGAGGTTGACCCCACCGTGGCTCGGGTCGAGCCAGCGGGAGGTGACGACCTTGCCCCGGGTGTAGAAGTGCACGCCCTCCGTGCCGTGGACGTGGCTGTCACCGAACAGTGACGCCTTCCAGCCGCCGAAGCTGTAGAAGGCCATCGGCACCGGGATCGGCACGTTGATGCCGACCATGCCGACCTCGACCTCGTTCTGGAAGCGCCTGGCCGCGCCGCCGTCGTTGGTGAAGACGGCGGTGCCGTTGCCGTACTCACCGCTGTTGATCAGGCCGAGCCCCTCCTCGTAGGAGGAGACGCGCACGATCGACAGCACCGGCCCGAAGATCTCCTCGCGATGGACGCGGGAGTCGGCCGGGACGTGGTCCAGGACCGTCGGGCCGAGCCAGAAACCGGGGGTCTCCTCGGCCGTCGTGCCACCGCGCACCGGGGTCAGGCGGCCGTCCACGACGAGCTTGGCCCCCTCTGACACCCCCAGGTCGAGGTAGGAGACCACCTTGTCGCGGTGTGCCCCGGTGACCAGCGGTCCCATCTCGGAGGCCGGGTCGTCGCCGGGGCCGACGGTCAGCGCCGAGACTCGGGAGACGATCTTGTCGACCAGCTCGTCCCCGATCGGGTCGACGGCGAGCACGACGGAGATCGCCATGCACCGCTCCCCCGCGGAGCCGAAGCCCGCCGAGACCGCCGCGTCGGCGACGAGGTCGAGGTCGGCGTCGGGCAGCACGAGCATGTGGTTCTTCGCGCCGCCGAGCGCCTGTACCCGCTTGCCCGCCGCACTGCCGGTCTCGTAGACGTAACGGGCGACCGGGGTCGAGCCGACGAACGAGACTGCCCGCACGTCGGGGTGCTCAAGCAGCCGGTCGACCGCGACCTTGTCACCCTGGAGCACGGTGAAGACACCGTCGGGCAGCCCCGCCTCCTTCCAGAGCCCGGCCAGCAGCAGGGAGGCGGACGGGTCCCGCTCCGAGGGCTTCAGGATGAAGGCGTTGCCCGCCGCGATCGCGATCGGGAACATCCACATCGGCACCATGGCCGGGAAGTTGAACGGGGTGATGCCCGCGACGACGCCCAGCGGCTGACGGATCGAGTAGGAGTCGACCCGGGTCGAGACGCCCTCGGAGAAGCCGCCCTTGAGCAGGTGCGGGATGCCGCAGGCGAACTCGACGACCTCGATGCCCCTGGCGACCTCGCCCAGCGCGTCGGAGTGGACCTTGCCGTGCTCGGCCGAGATGAGCCGGGCCAGCTCGTCACGGTTGGCGTTCAGGAGCTCACGGAAGCGGAAGAGCACCTGTGAGCGCTTGACCAGCGAGGAGTCCCTCCATGCGGGGTAGGCGGCCACGGCCGAGGCGACGGCCGCGTCCACCTCCTCCGTCGAGGCCAGGTGGACGTGCCCGGCCACCCGGCCGGTCGCCGGGTCGAAGATCTCCGACGTACGGCCCGCCTCGGGAACCTCGGTGAGGGCGCCGTCGATCCAGTGGGTGATGTTCTTCACGACGTGACCTCGGCGTTGACGGTTTCGAGCGCGTTGACGATGATCCCGAGGCCCTCGGCGGCCTCGTCCTGGGTCAGGGTGAGCGGCGGGGCCATCCGCAGCACGTTGCCGTACAGGCCGCCCTTGCCCGCCAGCAGGCCCGCCTTCTTCGTCTCCTCCATGAACCTGGCCGCGATCGCGGGAGAGGGTGCCCCGGTCGCCGGGTCGACCAGTTCGACGGCGAACATCAGGCCCTTGCCCCGCACGTCGCCGACGATCGGCAGACGCGGCGCGGCATGCCTGAGCCCGTCGATGATCAGAGCGCCGGTCCTGGCTGCGTTGGCCTGCAGGTCGTGGTCGAGCACGTAGTCGAGGGTGGCGTTGGCGGCGGCCATGGAGATCGGGTTGCCGCCGAAGGTGGCGAGGCCGGCCGCGTGCGGGCCGTCCATCAGGTCACCCCGCGCCACGACGCCGCCGACCGCGAAGCCGTTGCCGAGCCCCTTGGCGAAGGTCATCATGTCCGGCGTGACGCCGTGGTTCTGGATGCCGAAGAACGCCGAACCGGTACGGCCCCAGCCGGTCTGCACCTCGTCGGAGATGAACAGGACGCCCTCGGCGTCGAGGACCTCCTTGTAGGCGGCGAACAGCCCGTCGGGCGCCATGCTGAAGCCGCCGACCCCCTGGATCGGCTCGGCGATCAGCGCGGCCACGTCGCCTCCGACGGAGGTGGCGAGCACGTGGCGCAGGTCGTCCACGCAGGCGGCGATGTAGTCGGCGTCGGACAGGCCGCGGAACTGGGTCAGGTGCCGGTCGGCGCCGTGCAGGAAGTGCACGTTCAGCGGCGACAGGGAGTTGTTCTTCCAGGAGCGGTTGCTCGTCACGCTGATCGCCCCGAAGGAGCGGCCGTGGTAGCTCTGCCGCATGGCCAGGACCTGGTCGGACCGGCGGGCGTAGGTCGCCAGCAGCAGCGCGGTCTCGTTGGCCTCGGTGCCCGAGTTGGTGAAGAAGACCTTGGCGTTCTCGATGCCGGAGAGCCGGGCGATCTTCTCGGCGAGCTCGACCTGGCCGCGGAGCAGATAGACCGTGGAGGTGTGCACCACGCCGGTCGCGAGCTGACGTTCCACGGCCTCGCGCACCTCGGGCACGTCGTAGCCGATCATGTTGGTCAGGATGCCCGCGAAGAAGTCCAGATAGCTCTTACCGGAGGCGTCGACGACCCGGTTGCCCTTGCCGCCGACGATCTCGATGGGCTCGTTGTAGTAGAGGGCCAACCAGTTGGGCATTACCGCGCGGTGGCGTGCAAAAAGGTCCGACATACAACGAGTATGTCGGGTTACCTCACCTGCTCAAACCACCAGACTGTCGGGATATGACCGGCAAAGCCGTCATGTTGTTAGAACGCCGTTCCAGTCCTACCTCCGAGTTCCTGTACGGCTTGCGCCCTGCGACGGTTGGCGCAAGCCGTACAGGATGCCGGGCGGAGCACCCCCCAGGTTCCCCGCCCGGGCTTCTCGGAGGAGGCGGCCCCGGCCAGACCGGGACGCCGTGAGTCGCCTGAGCCACGAAGGCCCCGAACGCCACGGGCCCTCGCACCGGCACGCCCGGACGTTCGCCAGACGCGGGCTGTGCCGGCCATGTCCACCTCCACGGGCTCGGGCGACTCATGAACCATCGTCGCCCATATTTCCCACTTAAACAATCTGAAATACATGAATTTTTGGCACCCTTCCGTGACATCCCTCTCACCCTCGGATGCCCGCCCTCGACACTCGCACATTGTGCGATAAATCGAACACCGTATTATCAGCCGTATGCTTAGGGATGTGGAACAGCCCCTGTCCTCGGTGTGGACCCGTGAGAAGCGTCCTTCGAAGAGCCCGACGCTGAGCCGGGCGCAGATCGTGCGCGCGGCCATGGAGATCCTCGACGCCGAGGGGATGGAGGCGCTGAGCATGCGCCGCCTGGGCACCAAACTCGGGGCGGGGGCCACGAGCATCTACTGGCACGTGGCCAACAAGGACGACCTTCTCGAACTCGTCCTCGACGAGGTCTTCAGCGAGGTCCCGCCGTTCGACCCGGAGACGAGCGGCTGGCGCGACGCGGCCTCGGCCTTCGCCTACGGTGTGCGCCAGGCGCTCTTCGCCCATCCCTGGTCCGCGGTGCTCATCGGCACCATGCCCAGCATCGGCCCCAACGCCATGCGCCTGTCCGACGGGCTGATGCGCACCTTCGCCAAGGCGGGGTTCACCGGCATGGGCCTGGACCACGCCGCCTCGACGATGATGGCCTACGTGCTGGGCACGACCCTGCCGGAGATCGCCTGGCGGTCCGCCACCAGGCGATCCGGGCTGAACGAGCAGGACCTGGTCAAGGCGATGACGGACATCGTGACCCGTGCCGCGAACGACTATCCCGAACTGGCCGCCCGCTACTCCGAGTACGCCGACCTCGACCAGCAGGCCCTCCGCGCCGTCAACTTCGACTTCGGGCTCACCTGCTTCCTCGACGGCCTCGAAGCGCGCCTCAAGCAGCGATGAGGGGGCTCACGGCGACATCCACTGCTGGATGCGGGTGAGCAGCTCCTGCGCGTCGACGGGTTTGGTGACGTAGTCGCTCGCCCCCGCCGACAGTGTCTTCTCCCGGTCGCCCTGCATGGCCTTGGCCGTGACCGCGATGATCGGCAGGTCCGCGAAGCGCGGCATCTTGCGGATGGCCGCGGTGGCCGCGTAACCATCCATCTCCGGCATCATGATGTCCATCAGGACCAGGTCGACGTCCTCGTTGCACGACAGCATCTCGATGCCCTTGCGGCCGTTCTCCGCGTACAGCACCCGCATGCCGTGCAGTTCCAGGATGTTGGTCAGCGCGAAGACGTTGCGCACGTCGTCATCGACCACCAGCACCTTCTTGTCGGCCAGTACGGCGTCCGCCTCCCGGAGCGCGTGGGGCCGCTCGTCCAGGTCAGGCCGTACCAGTGGCAGAACCGCGCCGCGCGCCTGGGCCGACAGGTGCAGCGTGATGCGCTCGCGCAGTTCGTCGAGACTCGGCAGGAGCTCCAGAGGCTGGGGATTCGAACGACCCTTGAGAAGGTCCTCCTGCGGCCGGGTGAGCGTGCGGGTGTGGTGGGCGAGCACGGGCAGCTCACGCAGCACCGGGTCCTCCTCAAGCCCGCGCAGGAACTCCGCAGCCCCGTCCTGCCACATCCCGAGGTCGAGCACGATGCAGTGATGGTCGTCCCGCCTCAGGGCCTCGACCGCGGTGACGGGGTCGTTGGCCGTGGCCACCCTGACCGGCCCGTGCGTCTCGTCCAGGTCGGCCGCGACGCTCTCGGCGAGCTGGGACAGCAGCCCGCCCCGGCGTGACTCGACGACGAGCAGGCGGCGCCCCTCCCCACCGGCCTGTTCCTCCCCCGGCGGGACGACCGCCCTCGCCACGGGCCCGGCGGCCGGAACGTCACGGCCGCGGGGGGCGACGTCCGCGACCGGCAGCCGGAGGCTGAAGGTGCTGCCCTGCCCCAGGACGCTGACCGCCCTGATCTCGCCCTTGAACAGGGCCGCGATCTCACGGCTGATGGACAGTCCCAGACCGGTGCCGCCGTATCTGCGGCTGGTGGTCCCGTCGGCCTGCTGGAAGGCGTCGAAGATCTGGGAGAGGTTCTCCTCGGCGATGCCGATCCCGGTGTCCACGACGTGGAAGGCGAGCACCTCCTGGCCCGGGACCCCCAGCAGGTCGGTCTCCTCGATCAGCTCGATGCGCAGCCCGACCGAGCCCCTCTCGGTGAACTTCACCGCGTTCGACAGCAGGTTGCGCACCACCTGGCGCAGCCGCTGCTCGTCCATGAGCAGCTCTCCGGGCACGTCCGGGGCGATGGTGACGTCGAACCTGAGACCCTTCTCCGTGGTCAGCGGTCTGAAGGTGGCCTCGACGTAGTCGAGCAGGCGCCGCAGCGGCAGCGGCTCGACGCTGACGTTCATCTTGCCGGCCTCGATCTTGGACAGGTCGAGGATGTCGTTGATCAGCTGCAGCAGGTCGGTGCCTGCCGAGTGGATGACGTTGGCGTACTCCACCTGCTTGGCGGTGAGGTTGCGGGCCGGGTTCTGGGCCAGCAGCTGGGCCAGGATCAGCAGCGAGTTGAGCGGGGTGCGCAGTTCGTGACTCATGTTCGCCAGGAACTCGCTCTTGTACTTGGAGGCCAGGGCGAGCTGCTTGGCGCGTTCCTCAAGCTCCTGGCGGGCCTGCTCGATCTCCCTGTTCTTCGTCTCGATGTCGCGGTTCTGCCGGGCGAGCAGCTCGGCCTTCTCCTCAAGCTCGGCGTTGGAACGCTGGAGTTCCTCCTGCCCCATCTGCAGTTCCGTGGCCAGGCGCTGCGACTCGGCGAGCAGGGAGTCGGTACGGGCGTTGGCGACGATGGTGTTGACGTTGACGCCGATGGTGCCGACCAGCTGTTCGAGGAAGGCCCGGTGCACCGGGGTGAACCTGTTCAGGCTGGCCAGCTCGATCACCCCGAGCACCTGATCCTCGACGATGATCGGCAGGATGATGAGGTTGACCGGCCCTGCCGCCCCCAGGCTTGAGGAGATCGTGAGATAGCCGTCGGCGATGTCCTCGACCAGGATGGGGCGTTTGGCCAGGGCCGCCTGCCCCACCAGCGACTCCCCGAAGCCGTAGCGGCGGCTGGTGTCCCGATGACCGTAGCCGCCGACGACCCGCAGCTCCGAGCGGCCACCCGCCTCCTCGGCGAGCAGGAACGTGCCATGCTGCGCGCGGACCAGCGGGGCCAGCTCGTTCATCACCAGTTCGGCCACGACGGCGAGATCACGGTGACCCTGCATGAGACCGGAGATGTGGGCCAGGTTGGACTTGAGCCAGTCCTGCTCCTGGTTGGCCAGGGTGGTCTCCCGCAGGGACTTCACCATGGAGTTGATGTTGTCCTTGAGCTCGGCCACCTCCCCCGAGGCGTCCACGGTGATGGAACGGGTCAGATCGCCCGAGGTCACGGCGCTGGTCACCTCGGCGATCGCACGGACCTGACGGGTGAGGTTGCCCGCGAGCTCGTTGACGTTCTCGGTCAGCCGCTTCCAGGTGCCCGAGACGCCCTCGACCTCCGCCTGGCCGCCGAGCCTCCCCTCGCTGCCGACCTCACGGGCCACCCGCGTGACCTCCGCGGCGAACGACGACAGCTGGTCCACCATCGTGTTGATGGTGTCCTTCAGCTCCAGGATCTCCCCCCTGGCGTCGACCCGGATCTTCTGCGACAGGTTGCCCTTGGCGACCGCGGTGGTGACCTCGGCGATGCTGCGCACCTGCGCGGTGAGGTTGTCGGCCATGACGTTGACCGACTCGGTGAGCGCCTTCCAGGTGCCGGAGACGCCCTTGACGTCCGCCTGGCCGCCGAGCCGCCCCTCCGTGCCGACCTCACGGGCCACCCTCGTCACCTCGTCGGCGAAGGACGACAGCTGGTCCACCATCGTGTTGATGGTGTCCTTCAGCTCCAGGATCTCCCCCCGCGCGGAGACCGTGATCTTCTGCGACAGGTCACCCCTGGCCACCGCGGTCGCCACCTGGGAGATGTTCCGTACCTGGTCGGTCAGGTTGCCCGCCATGTAGTTCACCGAGTCGGTCAGGTCGCGCCAGGTGCCGGAGACGCCCTTGACGTCCGCCTGGCCGCCGAGCCGCCCCTCGGTACCCACCTCACGGGCCACCCTCGTCACCTCGTCGGCGAAGGAGGAGAGCTGGTCGACCATCGTGTTGATGGTGTTCTTCAGCTCCAGGATCTCCCCCCGCGCGGAGACCGTGATCTTCTGCGACAGGTCACCCCTGGCCACCGCCGTGGTGACCTGCGCGATGCTGCGCACCTGGTCGGTGAGGTTTCCCGCCATGAAGTTCACCGAGTCGGTCAGGTCACGCCAGGTCCCCGCGACGCCGGTCACCTCCGCCTGCCCGCCGAGCCGCCCCTCCGTGCCGACCTCACGGGCCACCCTCGTCACCTCGTCGGCGAACGACGACAGCTGGTCCACCATCGTGTTCAGGGTGTTCTTCAGCTCCAGGATCTCGCCTCGGACGTCCACCGTGATCTTCTGCGAGAGGTCACCGGTGGCCACGGCGGTGGCGACCTGGGCGATGTCACGGACCTGGTCGGTCAGGTTGCCCGCCATGGCGTTGACCGAGTCGGTGAGGTCCTTCCAGGTGCCGGAGACGCCGGGCACCTCGGCCTGCCCGCCCAGCTGGCCCTCGGTCCCGACCTCACGGGCCACCCGCGTCACCTCGGAGGTGAACAGGGAGAGCTGGTCCACCATCCCGTTGAAGACGGTGGCGATCTCCTTGAGCAGACCGTCGCCCTCGTCGGGCAACCGGGTGCCGAAGTCACCGTCCCGTACGGCGGTGAGCCCCGCCAGAAGCTGACGCAGATCGAGCTCCTCCACACCGGCGGCCTGTGTGGAACCACGTCTCGTTCCGTCCGTAGTCTCAACCATGTTCACCACCGCGTTCGTTCGGCCGAGAAAAGGTCAAGTCATCCTAAGGCCAGTGGACGGGGAGGCCGGGCGGTTGATGATTAGGCGGGAAATCCGCCTGAACGCAGAGAAAGGTCCACTCAAAGAGGGAGTTGACCTTTCAGGCTGTAAAGCAGGCGGCATTCTAACTTACAGGCTGATCGGATACTCTCAACGAGTGCTCCCAACCATCGCCGACGTTCTCGCCCTGGACACCGTCCGCCGGGGCAACCCACGGGTGGTCGCGGGAGCCGACCGGCTCGGCACCCGGGTCCGCTGGGTCCACGTCGGCGAGGTCACCGACATCGCCCACCTGCTGCGCGGCGGAGAACTCGTTCTCACCACCGGCATCGCGCTGCCCGACGACCAGGAGGGCCTGACGGCCTACGTCGCCGAGCTGGCCGCCGTCGGCGCGTCCGGCCTGATCGTCGAACTGGGCCGCAAGTTCATCAGGGAGCTGCCCCGATCGGTGATCAACGCCGCGGAGAAGCACGGCCTGCCCCTGGTCACTCTCGCCCGCGAGACCCCCTTCGTGCAGATCACCGAGTCGGTGCACGCCAGGATCATCGACATCCAGCTTGAGGAGCTGCGCGCCTCGGAGCAGCTCCACGAGGTGTTCACCGAGCTGTCGGTCGAGGGCGCCTCCCCGGCGGAGGTCCTCAGCCAGGTCGCACGCCTCTCCGGGCGCCCCGTGCTGCTGGAGAACCTCGCCCACCAGGTGCTCGCCTGTGAGACGGCGGGCCGCGACACCGGGACGCTGCTGGCCAGCTGGGAGACCCGCTCACGGGCGGTCGCCCCCGAGGGCAGGACCGCCTACGACTCCTCCTCCGGCTGGCTGGTCACCACGGTCGGCGCGCGCGGCCAGGATTGGGGCCGCCTGATCCTGCTCTGCGAGGGCATCCCGGGGCCGCGTGACGTCGTGCTCGCCGAGCGCGCCGCGACCACCCTCGCCCTGGGCCGCCTGCTGGAACGCCACCAGGAGTCCCTTGAGCGCCAGGCCCACGGCACGATCATCACCGGCATCCTGACCCACTCCTACGCCGACCCGGAGGAGGCCGCCGCCCGCGCCAGGGCGGTCGGCGTGCCGCTCACCGGACGCAAGCTGATCAGCGTGGTGCTACGCCTGTGTGATCCACAGGACGACTCCCTCGAAGGGCAGGAGCGGCTCGTGAGGCTCGACGAGCTGGCCGAGGCCGCCGCCTCCGCCTGCCGCGACGCCCGCCTCCCCGCCCTTGTCGGCGCCCTGGACCAGGACCGCGTCGGCGTCCTGCTCCCCCTGCCCCCGCGGACCCTCGCCGAGCCCTCGCTGACCGCACTCGCCGACCGCCTGCGAATGACCTTCGCCACACCCTTCGTCCTGGCCGCCGGATCCGTGGTCGACTCGCTCCGCGACGTACGGCGCAGCTTCCTCGAAGCCGAGCAGGTCGCGGACGTGGCCGTCAGACAACCCGACGGACGCCCCTTCTACCGGCTGCCGGACCTGCGTCTACGTGGCCTTCTGCACCTGCTCCGGGACGACGCCCGCCTGCAGACCTTCGCCGAACGCGAGCTCGGCTCCCTGCTGGCCCACGACGCCCAGCGCGGCGGCGACCTGACCGGAATCCTGCGCGTCTACCTGGCCGCGGGCCGCAACAAGGCCGTCGCCGCGCAGAAGGCCCACCTGTCGAGGCCCGCCTTCTACGACCGGCTCCGTAGGCTGGAACGTGTTCTCGACATCGACCTGGACGATGTCGAGTCCTGTCTCTCCCTCCACGTGGCGCTTCTGGCGCTGGAGTCGTTCCGGAGAGACAACCCCCGCACCTGAAAGGCCCCCATGCCCGAGATCCTCGTCCCCGAGGCCGCCGACCTTGCCCGCATGGTCGGCGCCGCAGGCGTCTTCGCCGTCCCCGCCGGAGACGTACGGCTGTCGCCCGACGAGCTGGACCCCGCCCAGATCCTCGCGGGCTCGCCCCAGGTCTCCTCCGTGGAGCTCTGGTCGTCGCCCGACGGCTCGCAGAGCCGGGGAATCTGGGAGATAACCCCCGGAACCGTGACCGACGTGGAGAACGACGAGATCTTCGTGGTCCTGGCCGGCCGCGCGACCCTCGAAGTCGAGAACGGCACCAGCATCGAACTCACTCCGGGCTCGGTCTGCCTGCTCTCCGCAGGGACCAAAACGACCTGGATCGTCCACGAGACCCTTCGCAAGGTGTATCACTCCGTGTCCTGAGTCCCGGCTACGGGCCGTATGGAAAGTGGATTTCCATACGGCCCATTCGCTTGGCGCAGGTCCCTCGCGTAACAGAGGGTCTGAGGGGCTTCGCCCGCAAAGACACCGTGTGGGAAAGAACACTTTCTCAATACGTTTAGCGTGTTTCGCCCACCCCGGTAGGTAGATCTTCGGCACGATGGTACGCCGCAGTCTGATCACCAACGGGGAGAGATATTCATGTCACGACGTCTCGTCGTCGGGCTTTCCGCCATCACACTCGTAGCGACAGCGATGCCCGCCCAGGCGGGACAGGCGACCCTGCCCTTCCCCTCCTCGGCGTTCCCGCTCGGCGAACGAGTGGCCCCGGTGACGAAGCAACGCAACGTGGCCCCCGGAGTCGACCTTTTCACCGTAAGGCACGGCACATCCACCCAGGGCTGGACCGTGGCCGTGCTGATGCCCAACGGGCACGAGGACGGCAGTCTGGCCACCGCCCAGGCGAAGGCCTCCGAGGTCGAGTCCGCCGGATTCACCCCGGAGGTCCAGAAGGTCGTCCAACCCGCCGCCGCTGACGCCCCCTCCGTGGAACGCTATCTGGTCCGCGTCGGGCAGTGGCCGTTCAAGAAGCGCGCCGAGGCGGACAAGGTGGTCAAGGAACTCAAGGGATTCGACATCAAGGCCAAGGCCGACTACCTCGGTGACGACGGCCTGGAGACGACCGGCCCCTGGAACCTGCGTGTGCTGACGATCGACCCCAGAACCTTCCGGGGATCGTTCAAAACGAGCATCGGCAAGTCCATCGCCAAGCGCGAGACCACCAGTTCGATGGGCAAGCTCGTCGGTGCCATCGCCGGCGTCAACGGCGGCTTCTTCAACATCCACACGGTCAAGGAGATCAAGGGAGATCCGATGGGGATCTCCGTGGTCGGCGGCAAACTCCTCAGCGAGGCCGTGGAAGGCCGGACCGGACTGATCCTGAACGGCAGGAAGGTCAAGATCACCGAGTTGAGGTCGGCTGTCACAGCCACTTCATCCGACGGGGAGAAGACCGCGATCCAGGGAGTCAACCGGGCGCCGGCCGCCGACGAACTCGTCCTCTACACCGAGGAGTTCGGCACCAAGACCGCGGCCGACGGCGGCACCGAGGCCGTGATCGACCCCCAGGGAAGGGTCGTCTCGGCCCGTCAGGCGGGTGGCGTCGTCCCGCGCGGTTTCTCCGTACTGCACGGCACCGGCCTCATGTCCGACTGGCTGCTCGAACACGCCGCGGAGACCGCGACGGTGAAGGTGGACACCAAGGTCATCGATCTGCGGACCCGGCGGGCCGTTCCCCTCACCCCCGAGACATACGTCATGGCGGGCGGCGTAGGCCTGGTCAAGAACGGCCGAATCCACATCACCGCTCTCGCCGACGGGCAGGCCTCCCTCAACATGATGCTCCGCCGTCACCCTCGGACGATGGCGGGCGTCACCAAGAACGGCGGACTGATCCTGGCCACCATCGACGGCCGCATCCCGGGCGTCACCGTGGGAGCGTCGATGGTCGAGGCCGCTCAGTTGATGCGCTGGCTGGGCGCCAAGCAGGCCATCAACCTCGACGGAGGCGGATCGAGCGCGATGGTGGTCCGTGGGAAGGTCGTCAACCAGCCCTCGGACGGTGCCGAACGTCCGGTCGGCGACGGCCTGTTCGTCACCCCCTGACCCTGTTTGACTTCAACGCCCTGGTCGCTCCGACCAGGGCGTTGTCATTTCCGCTACGGGGAGGCACCAGGCACCGTCCTCCAAGCACCGGAGCACACCCCGTACGGCGCCCGCCCGACCCTCCCACCGCCCACCCTCGAAACCCAGAAAGGGGCGGCCCCCGCCGCCCCTCAAACACCCCCGCACTCCCGGGCCAGGCACAAACTCCCGGGCCGGGCACAAACAAAAAAAGGGGCAGCCGCTGGCCACCCCCAACTCCAAACGCGCTCAACGCCCCGCCTGGAACGCGACCCCACCCACCACAACACTCCTGAGAACCCCGGAGCCAGGCACAAAAAAAGGGGGGCCACCCAAAGGATGACCCCCCACAAAAAATTGTCCGGCGGCGACCTACTCTCCCACACCGTCCCCGGTGCAGTACCATCGGCGCTGAAGAGCTTAACTTCCGGGTTCGGAATGTAACCGGGTG
>NZ_JBEXZT010000034.1:0-70589 GCF_040631275.1 Streptosporangium sp. NPDC020145
GTTTCCGTGCACGTTCCGGGCGTGCTGGGGAAGGGGAGCCGTCTGGCGCACCGGCCCTGTGTCCTGGGGCCGGTCCTCCTCCAGGGTGCCCGGCCTGTGCTCCCCGGCTCGGGGCCGGGCACCCGCCCCCTCCCCACAGGGACTCCGCTGACCCGAACGATCGGGACCCCGACCCGAAACGACGCCCTCCGAATCAGGACGACCATGACCGGCGACGAACGACGGCTGATCAGCCTGCTCCTCAGCACCCACCCCGCCTGGCGGTACGAACAACATGACCTGCCCGGCCTCCCCACGTGGTGGGCCATCCGGTACGAACCGTTGCGGCTCGACCGGCGAAAGGCCGGGGCCCGGGTGTGCTGGGCCGTACGACCCTGTGTCGGCTGGCCGAGGCGCTGGCCTGGCACGACGAGATCCTGCACCGCAGTCGTCACTGAAGGAGAGCCCCCATGTCACCGCTCAAGGCCGTAGCCCCGGACGGCACCTTCGCCACCGGGCCCGGCACCACCGAACGGCTCCTCACCCCCGGCGAGGTCGCCCGGATCTTCAGGGTGGACCCCAAGACCGTCAACCGGTGGGCCCTCACCGGGCGCATCCCCTCGGTCAGGACCCCCAGCAGGCAGCGCCGCTACCGCGAAACCGACATCAAGGCCCTCCTCGACGTCATGACCACGCAGCTCCGGCCTCAAGAGAAGGATCACCAGGCCGGTGCCGCCTCGACGTCGTAGGCCGAGAGACGCACCTAGGGTCCGTCGTTCATGGCGGCGCGTTCGATCTCGACGAGGGAGTCGTTTCTGCGTTCGGCCTCGTAGGCGGCCCGGCCGCCCCGCAACCCGAACAGCCGTTTCGTCCAGACGAGGTAGCCGAGCAGGGCCAGGTTGACCAGGAGGGCGCCCAGCCGTAGCGGGGTGACCCGCTGGGTGAGTTCGTGGATCTCCAGGGGGAGGAAGACGCCGGTCGCGACGAACGCGAAGTACTCCCCCCACCGTTTGAGCAGCCACAGCCCCACCGCCTCGACCAGCTCGACCGCGGCGTAGGCGACCAGCGCGACGGTGATCCAGCGCAGGGTCGTCTCGCTGGCGCCGAGCGCGTCCTGGATCCAGGACAGGACACGGGAGTGCTGGACGTCGAGGCCGGCCTGGCCGAGGATCGGCAGTTCCCGCTGAAAGATCTGCTGGAGCGGCTCCCGGTTTCCCCTGAAGCGCCAGACCGCGTACGCCGCCAGGAGCAGCAGGACCGTTCTGAACAGGCGCTCGACGGCGAAGAAGCGCAGCACGACGATGTCGCGCAGGTGGTCGCCCCGGCTCACGTCCGGCGCCAGGTCGGCGGGGCCACCACCCTGGGCGGGTCCCACGGTGAAGTCGGCACAGCGCAGGCAGCGCCACGCCTCACCCGCCGCCGTCGCCGTACGCAGACGTTCGCGCAGTTCGGGTTCGTCGGGGGCGTAGGTGCGGTGGCCGGTGAAGGCGCAGGTCAGCAGCGACCAGTCCATGACCGCCACCCTAGGCGCGTCCCCGGGGCGCCGGACGGGCCGACACGGCCCAGGGCTCCCGAAGCCGCAAGTAGGAGGCTGACCGGACAGGACCATGACTTCACGGCTCTGACTCCGATCGCCCCGCCAATCCGGTCCCCCACGCCGACCCGGGACAAGCCGCCGGAACTCGGCCCCGGGAAACCCTCGCTGAGCTGGACCGGCCCGCCTACTTTGCGGCTCGTCGCGGCTTCGGGAGTCCGGGGCCAAGATGACGACGGCCGCGTCAACGACCCACCACCGAGACCGACAGCGAAGCCGACGCACGGATCGGTGGGTCCATCGGCCTGGACGTCGATGGCGGGCAGCGCGGGACCTTGATGCCGGCACTCGCTCCGGCTCGGTGAATAACTAACATTCTCCGCTGAACATTGTGGTGACCTCAGTGGATAACGCCTCATCCGTGAGGGAGAAAGCAAGGCGGAACCCGGCGGATAAGACGACATGGTGAGCGATCTGTTTGAGAAGGGGGCCGGCCGGTCCGGAAAACGGGCCCTTTCCCGACGTCGCCGACGCCGGGTTCAGGCCCTGGCCCAGAGCGTCGGCGGCCGATCCCGGCGGCGTCGAACATGCTGGACGGTTGACGCGACCGGGCTGCGGGCCGATCCGGAACGGGGCCGAATCCGCGCCCAGCAGGTTGAGATGGGCGGGGCGGCCGACACAACCGCGTTCGGGCCGAGGCGGCCGGGCCGGTCGCCAGGAGCGGCAGGACGCGGCCCGTACGGCTTCCAGTGAGCGTATGGATTGACGTTCTAGCAGCTCAGAGGAGTTTCCGAATCATCCCGAAAGTCATTTGATCTTGTTTGGCGAGGCAAAGGAAGCAAGACTGGGACCGGTGAGGCGCTCGCGCGCCCGCCACCTCGGATGCCCGTCTTGTCTTCCTGGGCGCGGCGTGGACCGTTCGAGGGACATGTGGGGCCCCTGTACCGGCAGGGGCCCCTTTATTTATTTCCCCTCTTTTGTCCGGTTCTCCGATGCGGGAAGGTTTCGGCCGCGAATCGCGGTTTCGGAACGGTCGTACGGAATGGGCCGCGGCTATAAGTCGCATACGACCGAACGCTTCCGGAGAATTCCGAAGGACGGAAAGGTCAGGAAATCTAGACCGGTGACCGGGAAATGCGTAACTCTTACGACCACAGATCAAGGGCGGCCGGTAACCGCCCGACGAACACCGCAGCGGATTCCACGCCGCGCCCAGGAAAGAGGCCCACATGTCCGTCCGTACCCCGCGCCGGAAGTCGCCGGCGCCCGCTACGCGTCCCACCCCGGTGACCATGCCCTCCGGCCACCGGATCGTCGTCCTGATCGTGGTCGTCCTCGTCACGGCGGTACTGCGGGTGAGCGGCCAGCCGCTGCCCGAGAGCCTCCTGCTGGTACTCGCGACGGGCGGCGCGGCCGCCCAGATCAGCTCGTGGCTGGCCGGCGGAACAGCCGGAAGCAGGTGGCTGTGATGCCCGGACAGGACAAGGCCCCGGTCCGGTCACTGGTGGAGGAGCTGAAGGACGTCACCACGCCCGAGCAGTTCACCCAGAAGCTGAAGGACCTCAAAGAGGTCAACAACCTGACCTTCGAGACCATCGACAGACGAGGCGGCATCCGCAGCAGCACCGCCTCCACCGTTCTCGGGAGGCGGACACTGCCCGCGGAGCAGTTCGTCAGGGACTATGTGCGCGCCTGCGGTGTCAACGACGACGACGTGGAGGCCTGGGCGCAGGCGCGCGAAAGGCTGTACCAGCAAAGCAGAGCACCCGTGCCCTCCCCGCCGCCTTCCTCCCAGGAACCGCCGCAGCTCGCCGACCCGGCTGCGGCCACAGCACCGGAGCCTTCCGCCCAAGAGCCGCAGCAGCCCGCTGCCACAGCCACAGCCCGGCGGTCCTTGCCGGCGCGATTCGGTACCCGGCGCACGATCGTCATCTCCCTGGCGGTCGGTGTGACCGTGGCCGCCGCCGCGACCACCGCCGTTGTGCTGGTGCGCGACGGCCAGTGCGGCACCGGTGATTCGGCGCTGATGAGCGTCGAGGTCCGGCAGGGGGGAGCAGGCCAGGGTGGGGGCCGCGAGTGCGTGGGCGTCACCGACGCCATCGGCACCTCCACGGTGTTCGGCCCGGAGGCCGCGAAGGTCCTGGAGCTGATCGGTCAGGAGAACGAAAGAGCGATGACCGGCCCGTACGTCACGATCGCCTTCCTGGCCCCGATGGGTTCCGGACAGGGCTCGCTGACGGGCAACCGGAGCGTCCACCAGCTGGAAGGGCTTCTCACCGCCCAGCGCGCCGCCAACGACAGCCAGACCCGTCCGAACATCCGCCTGGTCCTGGCCAACATGGGCAGCGACGAAACCCAGTGGCGTCACGCCGTCGACCACCTGAAGACCATGACCGAGGGCCCGGATCACCTCGTGGCCGTCGTGGGAACAGGGCTCAGCCAGCAGGAGAGCATCCAGGCGGCCCGGGCCCTGTCCGCCGCGGACATCTCCATGGTCAGCGACGTCATCACCGCCGACGGCTTCGACGCCACCGGCACGATCGACGGGGGAAAGCCGATCCGCGGGCTGTTGCGGGTCGCGCCCTCCACCACCAGCCAGCTCACGGCCATCCGGGACTACCTCTTCAAAAACGGATACCTGGGCGACACCAAGCGCAAGCCTCTGAGCGGCAAGGCCGTGCTCGTCTGGACCGACGAGACCCCCCAGGGCAGCTCCGACCTGTACACCTCCTCCTTGAAGGAGGCCTTCCTCAAGCAGTTCGCCGACCTCCTCGGCGACAAGGACCATCGCAGGCAGTTCTACTTCGACACGCGGGGCAACCCGGTTCTCCAGGACGTGTGCGGGCAGGAGATGGTCCTGTACGCGGGACGGCAGACGTTCCTGCCGAAGTTCCTCCACGAGCTGCAGAACCGTGCCTGCCCGGACAAGCTCATCACGGTCATCACCGGCTCGGACGGCGCCGCGCAGCCCAGGGACACCCCCGAGCTCACCGACCCGAAGGTGCCCACCGCGCTGGTCTACGTCCCTCTCGCCGACCCGGGCTATCTCAGGAGTTCCAGGAACACGAACAACAACGCCTTCGTCTACGCCGAGTTCGAGAGAAGGTTCGGTGAGAGATTCAAGATCAAGGACCTGGACAGCGGGTGGGCCGTCATGTCCCATGACGCGCTGCTGACCGCGATCGCGGCGGTCAAGGACGCCTACAACCGGAAGCTGACCTCCGGAGGGCCCGACACGCTGCCCAACAACCACGACGTCGGCAACGCCCTGAGCTCCTTCAAGACCGGGGAGAAGCGCATCCCCGGAGCGAGCGGGTTCATCACCTTCGACATCACCACGGGCAGCCGGGTGACACCGGGCTCCGAGGTCGTCCGCATCGCCCCGCCCGGCAGGTAACGGCCGAGAGCACGTCATCCGCCATATCCCGACCGTGAAGGAATGTTTCACCACGAACCCGTACGGTGCCGCCCGCGATTCACCGCGGGTGGCACCGTTGATCACCGAACATCACAAGTTAAAGATCAGCAGAGCCGTGAACTGGAACGATGTGGTTCCGGTGGCCGGTCAGCCTCCTACTTTGCCCTGACCGCAGCTTCGGGAGCCCTGGGCCGACACACAAGGGACCCTTTCCGGCCTTAACAGGAAGGACTCTTTCCTGTTAAGGCCGGAAAATAATTCGTTTCACGAAAGAGGGTCGCGCCGTAGAGTTGAGGTATGTCTCCCAAGGAATCATCCGGTGGACAACCTGGCAGCACCTGGATTTTTCTGACCTTCATCCTCCCCATCATCGGTCTCTCCTCCATCGTCCGCGGCATTCACGATCTCTCCCACGGCGGGGGCTGGTGGACCTACGTCACCGGGACGTTCTTCCTGGTCGTCGGCGCCGGCATCTGGGGTGTCCGGCTGGGTGTCGTGTGGAACCGCCTCATGAGGCGGCGCAAGGTCTCCCGCTAGTCACCGGATAAATCCGCTGTCGGCTACATATGTCGGATTAGCCATTCTGTAGCATCCGGAGATATCCGTCCGGGCCGTGAAGGAATCACCTTTCGGCCCGGACCACCATTCAGGACAGATAGCCCGATTCGACAATGCGCCGGGCCGAGGCCTCGTACCCCTCCCCACCCTCGGGGGCCAGCGTCCCGAGCCCGTCGACGTAGCGGTTGAACATGCAGAACGCCGCCGCGATCAACACGGTGTCGTGGATCTCCAGGTCGGTGGCGCCCTCCTTGCGGGCCGCCTCGACCAGTTCCCGGCTCACCTCGCGGGCGTCGCCACGCACGACGCCCGCGATCCGCAGCAGGGCGCGCAGCTTGCCGGAGACCGGCGCCGCGTCCAGGTCGACGCGCACCTGCTCGACCAGGGTCATCCCCTCGTCGAGCTGGGCGGCGGCGAACGCCGAGTGGGACGCGCAGCAGAAGGAGCACTCGTTCAGACCGGAGACGTAGGCGGCGATCAGCTCGCGCTCACCGGCGGTCAGCGGGTGCGGCCCGCGCAGTAGTACCTCGGCCAGTGCGCCGAGCGGCCCGGCCGTCTCCGGCCTGAACCGCATGAGTCCGGAGATGCCGGGAAACGCGCGTTCGTCCACGCCGAGATCGATGTGTGCCATGACGTCACTCCTCGAAGGGTCGGTAACACCGGCGAAGAAGGCCGATGGTGACACGGCGTCATCCCGCGTGTCTTCGCTGAAAGTGCTCAGAAGGCGACACGTCCTGATCCGGCCAACTATGCGTCATTGACAGTCTTTTGAGGGTCCCCCATGGTCAAAAGGGGTCACGAGCGGAGGCCATGTCACCCATGAGTGAAGCGCACCAGTACGTCATCGTCGGAGCGGGGCCAGCGGGTCTCCAGCTGAGCTACTTCCTGCAGCAGGCGGGCGCCGACTACGTGACGCTGGAACGCGCGGACGCCCCCGCGAGCTTCTTCCGCACCTACCCCCGCCACCGCAGGCTGATCTCCCTCAACAAGGTGCACACCACGAGCACCGACCCGGAGATCAGGCTGCGCTGGGACTGGAACTCGCTGCTCAACGACTCCCCCGGACTGCTGTTCCCCGACTACAGCGCCGAGTACCTCCCCGCGGCCGACGACCTGGTGCGCTACCTGTCCGACTTCCAGGGCCTGCACGGCCTCGCCGTCCGGTACGGCACCGCCGTGAGCCGGATCGAGCGCTCCGGTGACGGCTTCCTCGTGCGCACCGGGGACGACGTGCTGCGCTGCCGGTGCGTCGTCGTGGCCACCGGGTGGGGCGCGCCGTACGTGCCGGAGATCAGGGGCATCGAGCACGCGGTCGGCTACGAGGAGATGGACACCGACCCGGCGGCGTACGCGGGCAAGCGGGTGCTCGTCGTCGGCAAGGGCAACTCGGCGTTCGAGACCGCCAACGCCATCCTCGGCCACGCGGCGATGGTGCACCTGGCCAGTCGCAGACCGCTGCGCCTGGCGTGGAACACCAAACACCCCGGTGACGTACGGGGTCAGTACGGGGCGATCCTGGACAGCTACCAGTTCAAGACGCTGCACTCGGTGCTCGACTGCGTGATCGACGAGATCTCCTGGACCGGGGAGCACTACGAGGTTCGCATCACCTACACCCACGCCGACGGGGAACAGGCCGTGCTCGAATACGACGCGGTCATCCGGTGCACCGGCTTCAGGATGGACACCTCGATCTTCGACCCGTCCTGCCGTCCGGAGACCGAACGCGACGACAGGCTCCCCTCGCTGCACCCGGACTGGCGTTCGTCCAACGTCGACGACCTCTACTTCGCGGGCACCATCGCCCAGGCACGTGACTTCCGCCGGGCGTCCTCGGCCTTCATCGACGGCTTCCGGTACAACCTGCGCACGCTCACCGCCCTGCTGCGCGAACGCTACGAGGGGGTGGCGCTGCCGTACGACACGGTTCCCGCCGACCCGCAGAAGCTGATGGCGCTGGTGCTCGACCGGGTGAACTGGAGCTCGGCGCTGTGGACCCAGTTCGAGTACCTGTGCGACGTGCTGGTGCTCGACGAGGCGAGCGGGCTGGTCAGGCACTACACGGACCTGCCGGAGGACTACGCGCTCTCCCGGTTCGGGGACGAGCCCCACTACTACACGGTCACGCTGCGCTGGGGGCGTGAGGACTACGGCGACGTCTTCGCCATCGAACGGCACCCAGAACCCGGCCGGGCGCGGGAGAGCGCGTTCATCCACCCGGTCGTACGGCGCCACCGGGGCACCGAGCAGGTGGCCGAACGGCACCTGCTCGAAGACCTGCTGGCCGACTGGCGCCGTCCCGAACGGCACGTGGAACCGCTGCTGGCCTTCTTCGAGGAGAACCTCACCTGAGCAGCCGGGCGATCCCGGCATGATCCGCTCGAAGGAGCGGCCTCAGCAGCGGATCATCACCTCCTCCAGCGGCTTGCGGGTCAGGTCGGGCACCCGGACGCCCGCCGCCGGGTAGCCGACCGGCATCACCAGGTAGGGACGCTCCTCCGGGGGCCGGTCGCACACCTCGTTGAGGAAGCGCATCGGGCTGGGCGTGTGGACCAGCGTGGCCAGCCCCGCGTGGTGCAGCGCCGCGATCAGCAGACCGACCGCGATGCCGACCGACTCCTTGACGTAGTAGGGCTTGGGGGTACGCGGCCCCTGGTGCACCTCGAAGATCACGATCACCACCGGGGCGATCTCCAGGAACGGCTTGTGCCAGTCGGTGCCGATCGGGGCGATCATGTCGAGCCACTCGGCGGGGGCCCGGTGCGCGTAGAACTCCCGTTCCTCGGCCTCGGCGGCCGCACGCAGCCGTCGCCTGCGCTCGGGGTCCGTCACGACGACGAACCGCCACGGCTGCAGGTTGGCGCCGCTCGGCGCGCTCGCCGCCGCCCGTACGGCCGCCTCGATCACCCCTTCGGGCACCGGGTCAGGTGCGAACTCCCGCACCGATCTGCGGGCGGTCATCGTGTCGGCGAACGCCCTGGCGTCGTGGGCCATGGCCGAAGGCGGCCTACGGCTGGTGTCCAGGGGAATCGTCGGGTGCTCTGCGGTCTCGGTCAACGGAAAACGCCTCCCAGTCCGTCCTGCCTCCCCTCAAGGGTGGACCGGGCGGACCGGGATGTCGTTACGCGGACGTGCTCTCCTCCTGGAGGGCGGGCGGGGCCGTACAGGTGATGAGGTGGTCGACGACCCCGGCGAGCCCGCCGTCCTCGGCGGCGCGGCGCTGGCGGGTGGCCCCGTCGCCCTCCCCGGTCAGGCGCTTCAGCCAGCCGGTGACCAGGTCGAGGTCCCCGTGCTCCTCAAGCCCGGCAGCCGCGGCGTCGAGCATCCGTACGGCCAGCTCGGCGGCGGGCACGGGACGGCCGGTGCGCACGTCAACGCCGTACCCGCCGAGCCCGTCGCGGGCGGCCCGCCAGTAGGCGACCCGCATCAGGTCGGCCGAGACGACCGGCCCCGGGTCCCCCCGGTCGACCAGCGTGAGCGAGGTCGTCACCAGGCCTCTGACCAGGGCGGCGACCATCGCCGACTCCTCGGCGGTGGTCGGCACGTCGGCGGCCCTGATCTCAAGCGTCGGCTGGTGCGCCGAGGGCCTGATGTCCCAGAAGACCGTGCCCACGTCGACCAGGGCCCCGGCCTCCTGGAGCATGGCGATGTGGGAGTCGTAGTGGTCGGCCGAGGTGAAGTACGGCGGAGGCCCCGCGACCGGCCAGCGGTTCCACACCAGCGTGCGCCAGCTCGCGTAGCCGGTGTCGCGCCGCGACCAGTACGGCGAGTTCGCGGTGAGCGCGATCAACGTGGGCAGGTGGGGCCGCAGGTGGTTGCCCGCGAGCACCGCCCGGTCGCGTTCCGGCAGCTCGACGTGGACGTGCAGGGCGCAGATGCTCAGCTCGTCGTGCAGACCCCTGAAGGTCGCGTTGCCCAGGTCCTGCCGGGGCCCCTCGGTCATCGGCGAGGGGACGACGTCGCCCAGCACCGGGGTGCCGCTGGCCATGATCCGCAGCCCCTCCTCGGCCGCCGAGGCGTCCAGCTCCGCCCGGCCCCGTGCGAGCTGGCCGTACAGGTCGGTGACCGTACGGCAGGGCAGCGTCCGTGACTCGACCTGGAGCTTGGTGATCTCCCCGCCCACCTGGGGTCCGAGCCGGTCGGCCGCCCGGCGCAGCACCGCCTCCGCCTGGGGCACCGCGCACCTGGTGACCGGATCGACGACCAGGAACTCCTCCTCGACCCCGATCCGCCGGCTGTCCCTGTTCATCGTGTCGCGCCCACTTTCGCGGTAGCCCCGGACGCGCGGGAGCGCGGCCGATCACAGCGTATTGGGGGCGGCCGTCCGATGTGGGGCCTTCGTCAGGAAGGCGTCGTCAGAAGCCTCGCTACGAGTGCGGCCAGCAGCGCCGCGCGGTCGGGCATCGCCCGTACGTCGACGTACTCCCCCCGCGCGTGCGCGCCGCCGCCGACCGCGCCGAGCCCGTCCAGCGTCGGCACGCCGAGCGCGCCGGTGAAGTTGGCGTCGGAGGCGCCGGGCACGTGCGCGCCGTCCGGCGGCGGCAGGCCGATGTCCTTGGCCGCGGCCTGTGCCACCGCGAGCAGCGGCAGCGCGACCTCCGGGGTCAGCGGGTGGCGGTTGATCCCGCCGCCGACGGACAGCACGGCCCCGGGCAGCCGTGCGGTCATCCTGCGGATCTCCAGGTCGACCCGTTCGAGCTCGTCCCTGGTCCAGGCGCGGACGTCGACGCAGAGGGTCGCGGTCTCCGGGACGGTGTTCGTCGTGGTGCCGCCGGTCAGCACCGTCGGGGTCACGCTGGTCTCCTCCGCCGGTGAGGCGAACGCCTGCACGGTGAGGACCTGGTGGGCGACCTCGACGGTGGCGTTGACGCCCCGCTGGGGTTCGACGCCCGCGTGCGCCGCCCTGCCGACGGCGGTGAGCCGGTAGAGGGAGCCGCCCTTGCGCGCGACCTTCAGCGCGCCCGCCGGGTCGCTGGCCTCGCAGACGAGCACCGCCCCCGAGCGCAGGGCCTGGCGTTCGATCAGCTCGCGGGAGGTGACGGAGCCGCTCTCCTCGTCGCAGGTGAGCAGCACACCGACCCGTGAGGTGTCCGCGAGCAGGCCGAGGGCGGTGAACATCTGCACGATGCCCGCCTTCATGTCGTAGGCCCCCGGCCCCGTCGCGCGGTCGCCGTCCACGGCGAAGGGCCACTGCCTGATCGTTCCCGCGGGCCACACCGTGTCGAAGTGGCCGAGCAGCAGCACCCGCTGGTCCCGCGCGGCCCAGAGCAGGTGGGGCAGTCCGTCCCTGACGACCCGCCGCGCCGGTCTGCCGAGTACGGCCTCGCCCCAGCCGGCGACCAGGTCGGCGCAGGCCCGCAGGTGGGGGAGGGAACCGGGGGGCGACTCGCACGAGACCAGCTCCCCCAGCCGGTCGATCATCTTCGCGCCGTCCTCGTGCGCCGCCCATCGCATGACGCTCAGCGGTCTCATCGGACTCCTTCGGCAGCGGTCCCCGGCCGTCAGGCGGGCGCGAGGTCCTGCGGAGCCGCCGTGGTCGCGAGGATGACATGAGGTGCTGACTATCAGTCAATTGTCGGATATTTCGTCTTTTGGGGCTTCTTCTGCGTTGCCTGGCTCCTGGACAGGGGGCGAAATTCATGCGACATATGACCCGGGAACCGGAAGAATGGGTTCTCTTTCTGGTTTGGGGTCTAAGGGGACGGCACGTGCACAGCTACCGGAGTGATCTCGGCATGCTCCGGGATCGGGACTTCTCTCTTCTGCTCGTCGCCAGAACCATCTCGGTGCTCGGCACCTCCTTCGCCCCCGTGGCCCTCGCCTTCGGCGTCCTGGCCCTGCCCGGCGCGACGGCCGGGACCCTGTCGGTCGTCCTCACCGCCGAGTCGCTGCCCATGGTGGTGTTCATGCTCGTCGGCGGTGTGATCGCCGACAGGCTGCCCCGCGACCGGGTGATGATGACCGCCGAGACGCTCAACGCGGCGGCCTTCCTCAGCCTCGCCGGCATGATGCTCACCGGCTGGACCCCGCTGCCCGCCCTGGCGACGGCGGCGGCCGTCAGCGGCGTCTCCACGGCCATCCTCTTCCCCGCCCTGACCGGCATCGTCCCCGACGTCGTCGAAGCCGACCGCCTGCAGACCGCCAACGCCCTGCTGGGGCTGGGCACCAACATCTCCCGGGTCGCCGGTCTCGTCATGGGCGGCATGACGGTCGTCCTGATCGGCGCGGGCTGGGCACTGGTCGTCAGCGGCCTGATGTTCTCCCTGGCCGCCGTGCTCGTGGCCGCCCTGCGCCTCAAGCCCGCCGCCGCCCGGGCCTCGGACGAAGCCGAGACCGTACGGCCCGCCAGGACGTCGCTCCTCGACGGCGTGCGCTCCGTCTTCACCGACCTGCGCGGCGGCTGGCGCGAGTTCATCTCACGGCAGTGGCTGTGGGTCGTGGTCGCGCAGTTCTCCCTGCTGGTGCTGGCCATGCAGGCCGCGCACGGCGTGCTCGGGCCGCTGGTCGCCAAGGAACAGATGGGCGGGGCGGCGGCCTGGTCGGCCGTCCTGGCGGGCGAGGCGGTCGGCATGCTCGGCGGCATCGTCGTCACCCTGCGGCTGCGGCCCAGCCGTCCTATCCTGATCGCCACACTCATGACGCTGCCGACCGCGCTGCCGTACCTGCTGCTCGGGATCTCGGCGCCGCTGTGGACGGTCGTCCTCGGCGCGGTCGTGATGGGTGTGTGCTTCGACGTCTTCGGCGTGCTGTGGAACACCACCATGCAGCGTGAGATCCCGCCGGAGGCGCTGTCGCGGGTCAGCTCCTACGACGCCCTCGGGTCCCTCATGTTCGGCCCCATCGGCCTGATGCTGGCCGGGCCCGCGGCGATCCTGGTCGGGCCGAGGCCCGCGCTGCTCGGCTGCGCCGCCCTCATCCTGCTGGCCTCGCTCGCCGCGCTGCTCTTCCCCGGGGTGCGCGGGCTGCGCGCCCCCGCCCAGGAAACGGAGGCCCCGGCGGCGGTCGAGGCGGTGTGAGAACCGGGTTCTCCCTGGTTGCGGACTTACGGCCCCGCCGTTGACACCCCAGGGAGCGCGTGAAACCGTTCCTACGGCGTACGTCCGCGTGCCATGGAGGTGATCACCGTGTCGACCGGCCGGTTCTACACGACCCCCGTAGGCGAGGCGACCTGGGATGTGCCGATGACCGGCGACGCCCGCTTCACCTGGGAGTACGACGAGAACAGGGAGAAACTGCTTGCCCTGTACCAGAAGGGCAAGGACAAGCAGTGGGACTCGGTCAAACGCATCGACTGGGACATCGAGGTCGATCCGTACGACGCGCTCGGCATGCCCGACCAGTCGCTGGCCATCTTCGGCACCAGGCACTGGGAGAAGATGGACGAGCGGGAGCGGAAGCGGGTGCGCCACCACGCCGCCGCCTGGCAGTTCTCCCAGTTCCTGCACGGTGAGCAGGGAGCCATGATCACCGGCGCCAGGATCGTCGAGACCGTCCCCGACCTGGACGCCAAGCTCTACTCGGCCACCCAGACCATGGACGAGGCCCGGCACGTGGAGATCTTCTCCCGCTTCCTGCACGAGAAGCTCGGGCTGGTCTACCCGATCAACGGCAAGCTCCAGGACCTGCTGGGCGAGACGCTCGGCGACTCCCGCTGGGACATGCCCTACCTGGGCATGCAGGTCCTCATCGAGGGTCTGGCGCTGGCCGCCTTCGGCGTGATCCGCGACGCCAGCACCAAGCCGCTGCCCAAGCAGATCCTCGCCTACGTCATGCAGGACGAGGCCAGGCACGTCGCCTTCGGCCGCCTGGCGCTGCGCGACTACTACGCGCAGCTGTCGGCGGCCGAGCTGCGCGAACGCGAGGACTTCGTCATCGAGGGCTGCTACCTCATGCGCGACCGGCTGCGCGGCGTCGAGATCTGGGAGAACTTCGGCATCCCCCGCGCCGAGGCCCAGGAGATGCTCAGGGACTCGCCGTACATCCGGATGTTCCAGAGCCTGCTGTTCAGCCGGATCGTCCCGTGCGTGAAGGACATCGGCCTGTGGAGTGAGCGCATCCGCCAGGCCTACGACGACATGGGCGTCCTGGAGATGTCCAGGGGCGACCTCGACGCCCTCATGCGGCAGGACGAGGAGATCGCCGAGCGGATCGAGGTCGAGCGCTTCGCCGCCGAGGAGGCGGCGCGCCGCCGGGAAGTGGACGAGGTCATCGCCGAAGCCGCGTCCTGACGGCGGGAAAACCCTTTGCCGCTGCTCCGGGTGCCCTGTACCTCTTGTACGGCATGCGGAAATCCGAGCAAGGGAGAGTCGTGCCACCGCGGTCAACCGGCAGGGTGCTCATCTTCGACGCCGACGACACGCTCTGGGAGAACAACGTCCTGTTCGAGCGGGTCATCGACGACTTCCTCGACTGGCTTGAGCATCCGACCCTCGACAGGGCCGAACTCCGCGCCGTCCTCAACGACATCGAGACGGCCAACACGGCGGTCCACGGCTACGGCAGCAAGGTGTTCCTGCGCAGCCTCCGCGACTGCTTCGAGCGGCTCAACGAGCGGCCCACGACCGAGCGGGAACGGCGCCGGATCGACGAGCTGGCGGTCGCGCTCGTCGAGCACCGCGTCGAGCTCGTCCCCGGCGTCGCCGAGACGCTCCTCGACCTCGGAACCCGGCACCGGCTGCTCCTGCTGACCAAGGGCGACCAGGCGGAACAGCGCCGCAAACTGGACGCCTCCCAGCTGGCGCACCACTTCGACGGCATCCACATCGTCCCGGAGAAGGACATCACCGCCTACCTACGGCTGGCCGAGGAGCACGCGCTGACACCCGCGAGCACCTGGATGATCGGGAACTCCCCGAAGTCGGACATCATCCCCGCCCGGCAGGCCGGAATGAACGCCGTCCTCATCCCCAACGCCCACACCTGGGTGCTCGAACATGCCACCCTCGACCCCGGCGACCGGGGAGTGCTCACCCTGCGGGCGTTCCCCGAGCTACTGGACCACTTCTGATGGAGGGGAACCGTACACCATCCGTCTCGTGTGTCTTCGTCTGCCACGACGGCGCGGGCCGGGTGCTGCTCGCCCGGCGCGGCACGGGCGCGCGGGACGAACCCGGCACCTGGGACTGCGGCGCCGGAGCCCTCGAATACGGCGAGTCGTTCGAGACGGCCGTGGCCCGCGAGGTCCGCGAGGAGTACTCGGCGGAAGCGCTCGACATCGAGACGATCGGCGTCCGCAACGTCGTGCGCGCCGTACCCGACTCCCACTGGGTCGCGGTCGTCTTCGCGGTCAGGGTCGACCCCGCCGAGGTCGCGATCGGCGAGCCGCACAAGTTCGACCGGCTCGGCTGGTTCGACCCCGGCGACCTGCCGGAACCCCGCCACTCGCAGCTGCCGGAGACCCTCGCCCTGTTCAGTAGGCCAGGATTCGGTCGCTGAAGCGCTTGAGCGCGAAGGGCGACTTGAACTTCGGGAAGGCGACCGTGTTCACGTCGCCGTCGGAGGTGTAGCGCTCGTCCGGATGGGCCTGCAGCCAGTCGAGCCAGGCGGTCGAGCAGAACTTCGCGCAGTCACCGGTCTTGTCCATCGAACGGATCCTCGGGATGCCCTGCGGGTCGAACTTCTTGCTGAAGGGCGACTCCGCGGGCGTGTACCCGGCCAGGAACACCCCGCCGTAGTCGTAGGAGACGCCTCCGGAGGTCCCCTTGAGCCCCCACGACTTGGTGCTCGGCTGGTTGCCGTACGGCAGGGCGAGCGTGACGGGCTTGGCGGGGATCAGGTCGGTGATGAGCTTGTGACCCGCGGCGATCTCGGCGGTGACCTGGTCCTCGGGCCTGCCCCGCAGGTTCTTGTGGTCCCGGGTGTGGTTGCCGATGTCGAACCCCTTGTCGTGCAGCCACGTCAGCATCTCGGTGCCCTCCTCGGGCGTCGCCTTGCCGAACATGTCGCGCGTCACGTACATGGTGGCGACCGGCCGGAAGCCCGGGTTCCGCTTGGCGACGTCCTCAAGGATGGCCACGGCCGTCCCGGGCTTGGGGACGCCCATCCCGTCCAGTGAGAGCTGGGAGGGGGAGGAGTCGTCGAAGGTGAGCACGACCGGGTGCTTGCCGGCCGGGATGTCCATGCGCCCGGTGACGTACTCGGCGGCCGTCACCGGGACGTAGCCCTCCTTGGCCAGCCGTTCCAGCTCGGTGCGGAACTGCTTCGGGGTGCGGTCGTCCTGGGTGCCGGGCTTGTCCACCACCCGGTGGTACATCAGGACGGGGATCTGCCCCAGTTCGTTGGCGCGGACCTGGGCCGCCGTCACCGCCCTGGACCTGAGCTGGGCCGCCTTCCTGGCCGCGACCGCGGACGCCGAGGCCTTCGCCGCGGCGGCGATCGCCGCGGGGTCCTTCTCCGCCTCGTCCTGTCCCGAGCACCCGGCGAGCGCGGCTCCCGTCGCCACGGCCACCACAACGACGCCGATCACCCTGAGACGGCCCATCGAATCCCCCTCGCGCGCAGACGATGGCCAGGTGATCCCCCCGGGATTCGCGTGCCGATCTCCACGCGAGGCAAAGCTTCGGAGAGGGCTTACCGGGCGGGGACGGTGTCCAGGCACATCCGCAGGCGTACCAGCGAGCGGCCGTCGTTGCGCCGGATGGTGAACTCGTCGCAGAGCTGACTCATCAGCCACAGGCCGAAGCCCCGCACGGCGTCGGCGGGACGTCGGGGCGGGACGTCACGCCTGCCGAGCGCGCCCACGGTGTCGGTGATGTCGACGGTGACGCAGTCCGCGTCGTGCCGTACGGTCACCGTGCCCTCGCCGCCGCCGTGTTCGAGCACGTTGATCACGGCCTCGTTGACGGCGATCAGCAGGTCGTCGAGGCGGTCGTCGCGCAGGCCCGCCAGGGCCGCCCTGCGCAGGAGGAAGTCCCGCAGGGCACCGAGATCCTCATCGATCGGCCACTGCTGTTCCTGGTCGCCGGTCACGCCTTCCCCCTCGACCTCGCCCCGTCCGGTGGTCGTTAGACATCTGCCCGGTCCCCGCCGACTTACGTCCTACAGCGGGGTCTGGCTCGTCAGGATCTCCACCGCCCGTGTGACGGTCGGCTGGACGCCGAAGGCCTCGGCGAGGCCGGTCAGGTGGAAGATCCGCTTCAGCCGCTGGTGCGGATTGGCCAGCGCGATCCGGCGCCCACGGGCCTGGACGAGCTCGCGCACACCGAGAAGGACCTGAAGGCCGGACGAGTCGCAGAAGCTCAGCTCCGTCAGGTCGACGACCAGGTCACGCGGCTCGGGGCCGACGGCCTCGTGCAGGTCGTGCCGCAGCCGTTCGGCGTTGGTGTAGTCGAGCTCCCCACCCAGGGCGAGAAGGAGAATCCCCTCGGGGGCGTCGCCGGGGACGACGGTTACGCGGACGACCGTGGTCACGGGGCCACCTTTGCGGGCTGTCGGATCGGAAGGCGTCACACGACCGACGCCGTGACCGTCCAGTTTACCGTTGACCGGAAATCCTGTTGGGTGCCTTTTACCAGGCCGCCACGGCTCCGTGGTCCGCGGGGGAATGAATCCCCTCCGGTGGAGGCTGATTGGTAGGCCGCCGCCCGGCGGCCCGACGAAGGAGGACTTCTCGTGCACGTCGACGTCAAGCTCTCACCCGAAGGCGACCTCTACGAGGCGTTGATCGACGGAAGGCACGCGGGACAGCTGGAGTTCGTCCGGCGTGACGGCGTCATCGTCTACACCCACACCGAGGTGGAGGACGAGTTCGGTGGCAAGGGGGTGGGTGGCTCCCTCGTCCGCACGGCCCTGGACGCCGCCCGCGCCGAGGGCGTCCAGGTGGTGCCGCGCTGTCCGTTCGTCAGGCAGTGGATCGACCGGCACCCCGACTACGCCGACCTCGTCAAGGACGCCTGACCCGCTTTTCGGTAGGATCCTGATGTTTCGGGGGAGATAGCGAGTGGAAAATGCGGGTCTTTCTCCGGCTTCTCACCCTTCTCACCCCGACGGTGATCCTGGCGGCCGTGACGCAGGCCCCTCCGGCATCGGCCGAGGCGGCGTGCAGGCCGGGCAGCGGCGTCGACCTGTCCGGCAGGAACCTCACCACGGCCGCCCTGCCCGCCGACCTGACCTGCGCCGACCTGCACGGCGCGACCCTCGACGGAGTACGGCTGCGCGCCCCCCTCACCCGGGCGAACCTCAGGGGGGCCTCCCTCAAGGGGGCCGACCTGTCCACCGTGAGCATGGCGGGCGCCGACCTGCGGGAGGCCGACCTCACCGAGGCGAACCTGCCCGGCGCCGACGCCCGCGGCGCCGACCTGCGTGAGGCGACCCTCGACGACGCCATGTTCGCCTACGCCCACCTGGAGGGGGCCGACCTCCGCGGGGTCCGCATGGTCAGGGCCAAGGCGTACAACGCCCAGTTCGACGGCGCCAGGCTCACCGGGGCCGACCTGCGCGAGGCGAGCGTCTACTACGCGGACCTGCGCCGGGCCGACCTCACCGACGTCAGGGCGGCGGGGGCCAGGTTCTACAACGCGATCCTGATCGACACGGTCTTCCACAGGACCGACCTGACCAAGGCCGAGATGTACTCGACCGCCGCCGACGGGGCCACCTTCCAGGACGCCGACGTCACCGAGGCCAACCTGCGCGACGCCACCGGCCTCGACCTGGCGGGCAGCAAGGGCGTCCCCACCGACCTGCCCGCCCCCGGCGCGAACTGCGAGCCGGGCAGCGGCCAGCGGTACGCGGGCCGGGACCTCACCGGCGTCAGCGACTTCCCCGACGACCTCAGCTGCGCCGACCTGACCGGTGCCCGTCTCGACGGCCTGAACCTGAGTTCCGTACGACTCGACCGCGCGATCCTGCGCAAGGCGTCGCTGTCTGGGGCCAGGCTCCGCTCCCTCAAGGGGGCCGACCTGCGCCAGGCCCGTCTCATCGGCGCCGACGTCGGCAGCGGTGACCTGACGGGCGCGGACCTCGGCTCCGCCGTCCTGGCCACGGCCAACCTCGGCAGCGCCGACCTCAGGGGGGCCTCCTTCAAGGGCGCCGACCTGCGTGACGCCCGTCTCGGCAGCGCCAAGGGCGACCGGGCCGACTTCACCGGGGCCATGATGGAACACGCCGACCTGAGCAGCGGCCAGTACTTCGACGCGGTCTTCAGGAACGCCTCCCTCATCGGTGCCGACCTGTCCTCCACCCACCTCAAGGGCGCGTCCTTCCAGGGGGCGAACGTCACCGACATGGAGACGGCCAACGTCGACGACGCCGACCTCTCCGGCTCGACGAGCGAGATGCCGGTCGGCTGGGTCGTCGTCCTGTGGCTGCTCGGCCTGGCCGCCGCCGCCCTCGCCGCCAGGATGGCCCTGGGAGTCGTACGGCGCAGGCGGGCCGCCGTACGGGAACGGGCCCGGTTCGAGGACTCCAGGCGTGCGGTCGAGGAGGAGGTGACCTCGCTGGGCGAGGAGATCGACCTGCTCGACCAGGCGGGCACCGACGCCGAGGCGGCCGACTGGCACGAGGCCCTCGACGCCTACGACGCGGCGAAGGAGGCGTTGGCGGCGGCGAGGGACGAGGCCGGGCTGAAGGCGGTCAGGGACATCGTGCACCGGGGACGCGACGCGCTGACCAGGCCCGGGGGCACTCGTCGCAAGGGCGGCGGAAGGCGGGAACAGCGCTGACCTCCCGGTTTTCCTCCCCTGCGCCTACCCGAAAATACGCATATTTCCTGATCGTGTGGGCTTTGGGGAAGATCGTCCCCGGGTGGGTGCGCCGCCAGAGGTTTCCGGGGGTTATGGTGAAGCAGGAACGGCCATGAGGCCCGACTCGTCGCGTATTGCGGCCGTTTGGATGCGAGCCGTACGGCGTGATGTTTAGAATCACCCGGTTGACGGTGATTGGCCGCTTCGGCTTGTCGCCCAAACCGGATCATGGCCCGATCCCTTGCTAGGCTGCAGGGAAAACGTTGGAACCGGGCGTTGTCTCACCCCGGCAGGTGAGACCGTCAAGAAGTGGGGTCACACCGTGAAGAAGCTGCTCGTTCTCGCGCTCGTCGCGCTTGGGGGACTGCTGATCTGGCGCAAGGTGCAGGCGGACCGCGCCGAGCTCGACCTGTGGACTGAGGCCACAGGAAGCGAGAACTGAACAACGCGGCTACCGATTCGGGTGCTTTCATGGTCCTTGCCCACGATGGGGGAACGCTCCCCATCAGGCTCGTCTGCCTGGATCTGGCGGGCACCACGATCGGCGATGTCGTCATGGTCGAACGGGCGTTCGCCGAGGCGATCGCCACACAGGGAATCGTGCCCGGGACCGGCGCGTACGCACGTGCCATGGTGCACGTACACCGGTCCCGGGGCCGCTCCACACTGGACGTCTTCCGGGGCATCTTCCCCGACAACGAGGCTCAGGCCCAGGCGGCCAATCTGACCTTCGAGCGCTCCTACGAGGGCGCCATCGGCCGTTCCGGCCTCGTCCCGGCGGCCGGCATCGTCGAGACGTTGGACACACTCCGCGACGGCGACGTCAAGGTGTGCCTGACCACCGGCTTCAGCCGCTCCCTGATCAGCCGGGTGCTGGCCGACCTGAGCTGGTCCGACCGGTTCGACCTCGTGCTCTGCACCGAGGACGTCGGCCGTGGCCGCCCGATGCCCGACATGGTGCTCAGCGCGCTTCTGCGCCTTCGCGTCCAGGACGTCCGCCAGGTCGCGGTGGCCGGAGACTCGGAGAACGACATGCTCTGCGGACGGCGCGCAGGAGCCTCGGTCGTCGCCGGGATCATGACCGGGGCCCACAGCAGGGAACGCCTCCTCAAGGGCGGCGCCACCCACATCCTGGACTCCGTCAGGGACCTGCCCTCCCTGGTCCTGACCGACCGCCCCGCTGAGACCCCCGTGGGCGCCTCCGCCCGCTGACCCTTCTCCGGTGGTCATGCGTCAAGTGGCGTCGGAGGGCGTCCAGTTGCTACCGTGTACGCCTGAAGCAGGTCGCGAGCGCACTTCCACATGCCGGTCGGCGACCTGGTCTCGGGGCCTTAGCTCAGTTGGCAGAGCGCCTGCTTTGCAAGCAGGATGTCAGGAGTTCGAATCTCCTAGGCTCCACTCGCTTTCATGTCTCTGACCAGCCTGAACGGCTCGTCTTCCCCCCATGGAAATGATCTTCGCTCCCTGGGTGGGAGGAATTCGGGAGATCGTTTCCCACGGCCCGAGACGGGACCGTACCCGATGCGCGGGGGCCTCCCTGCCGACTCGTCGAGTTCGCATGTCGTCGTCGGTAGGGCGACCTGGCTCGGACACCACGGTTGGAGTCGGTGCCACGGCGAGATCCTTCATGTGGGCGCTCCTGATGGCCGGACAGGCTGCGTTGCGCGCGCGGACCAGGTGGAGGGCCGTGACGACGGACGAATTCGGTGCTCGCCGTACGGGGGTGGGACCCTTCGCTCCTGGAGGTCGCGTGGACAGGCGTGCCGGCGCCCCCCGGGAAATCGCCGACCATGATCGAACCCTTACCCGTACGGCCTCCTACAGCCCCGGGTGGAAGCCCGGAGAGCCCAGCTGTTCGAACCAGCTCGGTGGCTCGGGCGCGGTGAACGCTTTGGTCATCGCGTCCAGCCAGGCGGCGAACGTGGGGAAGTCCGGGGTGGAGTTGGCCGGGTCCTCCCAGTCCCCGCCCTCAACGTAGCGGGCACGCCCTTCCTGGTCGTCGTAGTGGTGGTGGTAGACCGGGTACTCGCCGTCCGCGTCCGGCTGGGTGACATCGAAGCACCAGACCGCCTCGTTGTCCGCGTCGGCGAGGGCGAAGCCGACCAGGTGGTTGGTGGACAGCCACCGGCCGTCGCCGCGGTCCACATGCTCGGGCATGTGCACGAGATCGGAGTTCAGCTCGACGACGGCATCGTCACCGACGACGACGAACTCGATGTACCGGTCGGATGAGGCGTCCCAGCGCTTACAGGAAAAGGTGTTGTGCTCGGCGAGGAAAGCCCGATAGCTGGGCGGAGCCGTCCATTCGATGGTTCCGAAATGGGGCTTCAGCCCTGTCTCGCGGTCGCGGACGGCTTCGGTGGAGGCGGGCTCCGACGCCGTGATGACGACCGTTCCGGATTCGGCGGCGCGGTGAAGGAGTGCCAGACTCTCGGCTATCGACATCGTGGTCCTTGGTCGGTTGTTCGTACGGCTACGCGGGTGTGGGGCCCGATAACAGCTTCTGGTCGCACCAGTCCGTGCGGCCTCAAGGGATGCTCGTCCTCATGAGGTTGCTCCCGGTTATGTGAAAACGGCAAGGTCTCCGGCCGTGCGACTCTTCGACGGTGTGTCGGCGTTCAACTCGCAGAGTCGGGGCCACACCGCCGTACGCACCAGGACCACAAGACGCGCCTCGCGTGACGATATACCCTCACTCCGCACCTACGGCGCATATGACGAGGACGTCGACCATCGTTCACGAGCCTGCCGTCGTCGGACGGCCGCGTGATCACACCATTCGGAGGGATGTGATCACATTTCCCTCGGTTGCCACTCTCGTCCGGAAATTCAGGTGTGACGCGTCACGGGAATCGGTAGCGTTGCATGCAGTTCATCGGGCCTGGAGACGGTGCGGGTCGAAGGACATCGGTTATCTCTTCAAATCAGATGCCGCCGGTGTCCGCCCTCATATCCGTGCCTTCTCTCGGCCCGATGAGCTGGTCAGGTCTGGTGCCGGCACGGGTCGAAGCTCGTCGGTTATCCACTGTTAATGGGGCGGTTGCGGGTTCGAGTCCCGTCGTGGGTTTCGGCTCACGTAGCTCAATCGGTAGAGCACCAAAAAGGCCGGTGGGCGTCCCCACATCCGTGACGGCTCCAGACCTGATCGTTCATCGGTCCGCCGGTGGCGTGGGTCGAATCTCGATCGGTTATCGCTCTGTAAAAGCGGAGACCCGGGTTCGAATCCCGGCGCCGCCTTCGGGTGGTGTGGTGCAGCGGCCCAGCACGTTCAACGGCCGGTCGGTCTCTCCACATCCGCGCCGCAGGAAGGGCTGATGAACGGGGGAGAGCGGGTCGAATCCAGTCGGTTATCACATGGTGAATTCAGGTTCGAGTCCTGTCGGGTCAGCTCGCCTGACCCATCGCCCAGCTTGGTAGGGCACAGCCGGTCGGAGATCCCACATCCGCTCTCCCCTTTTCGCATATCCGCCTCTGGGCGGGTCGAACGGAAGGAAACGCCCATGGCTCCTCGTGATCCCCTCGCCGCGGTGTCGACGGTCGCGACCCCGCAGTCTCAGCCGATCCCCGGTCGCAGCGACCAGGTGCCCAACGCCGCGGGCGGCTACGTGTTCGCCAAGGATCTGTGGACCCGCCTGGAGGACTTCCTCATCCTCGGCACGACGGGCGGCACCTACTACGTGGGTGAGGACAAGCTGACGGCGGAGAACGCCGGCGTGTTGTTCCAGGCGATCGCCGAGGACGGACCGCGCGTTGTGCGGCTGCTCACGGACATTTCAACGGCTCGCCCGCCGCGCGCTCCGAAGCCGCGGCCGGCGCTGTTCGCGCTCGCTGCCTGCTACGCCCGGGGGGACGCCGACACGCGCCAGGCGGCGAAGTCGGCACTTGTGAAGGTCGCCCGGACGACGGACCATCTGGCGCAGTTCTTCGGCTACTACAAGAACCTTGGCGGGAAGCCGACCTCACGCGGTACGGCGCCGCGGGTGGGCCGGTCGCTTCGGACGGCGCTCGGCTCCTGGTTCCTGCGGGATGACCCGGACCACGTGGCGTTCAAGGCGGTGAAGGCGCGGCAGCGTAAGACGCCACAGGGTGAGGCGTTCGACCTGCGGGACGTGCTGCGGATCGCCCACCCTGCCGCTGACTCCGAGCAGCGGAAGGCCTTGTTCGGGTGGATCGCCGGAAACGTCACCGATGACGAGGCGCGTGACGAGCTGCCGGCGGTCGACCGGTTCCTCACCGCGAAGGCCGTCACCACGGTCGACCAGGCCGTCCGGGTCGTGACGGAGGCGCGGGTGCCGTGGGAGTTCCTCCCCGACGCGATGCTGCGCGAGCCCGCCGTGTGGGAGGCGCTCATCGACACCGTCGGCATGACCGCCCTCATCCGCAACCTGGCCCGCATGACCCGGATCGGCGCGCTCAAGCCCCTCGGCGACGCCACCGGCCGGGCGGTCGCCCGGCTCACCGACCGTGACGCGATCCTCAAGGCGCGCATCCACCCGATGGACGCCTGGCTCGCACTCCGCGTCTACAACTCGGGACAGGCGCAGCCGAACCCGCGCGCCGACCGGCAGGTGTGGCAGCCGGTGCCGGCGGTCTCCGACGCGTTGGAGGAGACGTACGAGCTCGCCTTCGGCGCCGTCGAACCCTCGGGGAAGCGACTGCTGGTCGCCGTCGACTCGTCAGGATCGATGAGCTGGGGCGGCGGGGTGCGGGTCGGCGGGTCGCCGGTCGGCTCGCCGTACGAGGTCGGTTGCGCCATGGCTGCCATGCTCGCCCGCATCGAGCACGGTGACGTCCACGTCATCGACGTCGACACCGATGTCCACCCCTCCAAGGTGACGCCGCGCACGAACCTCCGGGAGATCTCCACCTGGAGCCCCTCGGGCGGCGGCACCGACCTGTCGCTCCCGTTCGTCTGGGCGCGGCGTGAGCGGTTCCACGCCGATGGCATCGTGGTCTTCACCGACAACGAGACGTGGGCCGGCCGGACTCACCCGTCGCAGGCGCTGCGCGCCTACCGAGACAGCGTCAACCCGCGGGCCCGGGTCGTGGTCGCGGCGATGACCGCTGCCGGCTACTCGATCGGTGAGCCGGACGACGAAGGCGTGTTGAACATGGCGGGTGTGGACGCGTCGCTCCCACTGGTCATCAACGGCTTCGTGCGCGCGTAGAGCCGGACCGGAGCCCCGGCCCACCGACCAAGGGGGCCGGGGCCTCCGGTCGGTCCATGTCGCGCCAGAAGAGGTCGGCCCGTCGTTTCAAGCTCCGGTGCGGCATTCCGTCCGATGAATGAGGACGCGATCGTCCGACATCCGTATGTGATTCACGGGTGGCACGATCTTCATCGCCTGCTTTAGCCGAAGGAGCGTTATGAAGCGTCTCAGCGTCGTCGTCGCGCTTGGTGTGTTCGCGGCTTTACTCACCGATACCGGAACCGCTCTTGCCGCGCCGCCTGTAGAGCCGGTCCAAGCTCTCAGGAAGCAGTTCGTGGCCGGACAGGGCGTCTTGGTCTCCGAGACGAGCCGGACGACCGTCAAGGCGTCGAAGGAGACCTACACCAGCCGAACCACCGGCACGATCGCGTTCGGGAAGCCCGGAGTGGTCGGTTACGACCTCACCGAGAAGGTGAAGATCACCCCAAAGAACAGGGCCACTCTCAGCGCCGACGAACTGGAAACCATGAGGACCCCCCTCCGCGCGGTCAATGTGGGGCGCTACACCTATGTCCAGGGTTTCGAGTGGGGGCCGATGCCCGAAGGAACGAGTTGGATCAGGTTCGGCAAGAGCGCGACCTGGCAGTGGTACGGCCAGCGCGGCGAACAACGCGTTGACGTCCTCAGCCCCGCGAGGCTGAAGTTCGTGATCTCGAAAGCCACCTCCTTCCACTCGGGTGAGTATCGCGGCACCCTCAGAACCGAGGATCTGTACGCCGAGCGGGGCCCCATGAACCCGGAAAAGCTGAAGATCTCGTTCAGACTGTTCGTCGACAGGAACGGACTTCCCGTCCGCCTGGTCACGCGGTACACGGAAACCGAACAGGAATTCAGGCCCAAGGGCAAGACGGTCACGAGAACGTACGACAGCGTGGTGGACACCCGGTACCACCACTGGAACGCGAAGGTGAAGGTCGTCGCCCCTCCGGAGGCCGAGGTCGTGGACTTCGGTGACCTGCCGATAAACCAGTCGCGCTGGGGCGAGGAGTCGCTGAAACTCAACTCTGAGGGACCGGTTGAGAAGTGCGCCAACCTCGTTCCCTGCCGGCTCCCGTTCAGGATCCCCAACTGAACGGAACACGTGTCCCACCGTTCCCACGATCCATATCGTGCCGAAACGGCGGGGTGTGGGCTCGTGCGCTTTTCGGCTAGTCCTTCTGGCGACCCGCGCGGTACTCGCGGATCGCCAGAACGACCGAAAGGACAAGAATCACGACCACGGGGGCGGATCGTGCGAGCAGATCCCAGCCCCTCTCACCGTCGGAAACGGACAGTGCGATATAAGTCGGCAGCGCGATCACGCCGACCAGGACGACCTTCCACCAGATCATTCCCTTGAGTCTTTTCATGAGAGTGTTCGCTCCGGCTCCTCTGGTCAGGCGAGAATCATGAAAGGTCGTTTTCTGGTTCGTTCTCCGAACCTGCTCCGGCGAGCTCCCCTCCGGCTGTCGTCGTTTCCGTTTTGTGGTCGACCTTTCTTTGACGATAACTCCGGATGCGCTCCGGCGGCGTGGTGATGCTGTGCGGACCGCGCAGAAAACCGATGAAACGGTATTTCGCGGAAGCGCCGCGACCAGGACGCCGTCTGTGAACGTCACTGTCGGAGCAGTTTCCGGCCACAGCCTCGAAATATGACCGGAGAGTCGGCTCCGAACCGAGAACCCCGGGCCGTCGGTGCCCCGTGAACGCCGGGACACAATGTCTCCGTCGCTGTCGCGGTCGCCGCCGAGTACGGTGTGCGGGTCGGTGAGCCGGTGGTGTTGAAGGACTCTTTCAGCGTTCGGGTGCACCTTCGTCCGGCGCCGATCGTGGCCCGTGTGCCCACAGTCACCACGCTCGGCAGGCCGCGACCGGCCGGGCGCCGGCGGATCTGCACACGGCTCTTCGCGACCATCCTGGAGAACTGCCGTATCTCGGGCCGGCGCTTGAGGAGACCGTCCTCCTTCTCGACCTGCTGGACTCGCGGGATCACCCGGACCGGGGGACGTACGCCGAGCTGCGCGAGGAGCTCGGTCTGCTGCGCGCCGAATCACACCGCCGGCCAGGTCCTGTCCAGGCCGTTCACGGAGACGCGCACGCGGGGAACCTCCCGCCACCCCTGACGGGCGCGCTGGATCGACTTCGAGGAGGCCTGTCTCGGTCCGGTGGGCTGGGACCTCGCATGCATGCTCGGCCCGGGGCGGCGGGCCGTACAGGAGTATGGGGTGGATCCGGACGATCCGGGGCTTGGGCCGTTCCTGCGGGCTCGGCGGTTGCAGGCCGCGCTCTGGATGCTCGCCAAGACGCTGAGCTTCCCCGAGGAGACGCCCCGGGCGCTGGCGGCCCTCGACGACTGGCGCAGGAACAGGTTCTCCTGAACGCGCCCGAGGGAGGACGGCTCGCGGCTCAGATCCAGCCCTCCTCCCAGGCGCGGTGGGCGGCAGCGTGGCGGGAGCCGACGCCGAGCTTGGCCATGGCCGCCGACAGGTAGTTGCGCACGGTGCCCGGAGCCAGGTGGACCTGGACGGCTATCTCCTTTATCGAGGCCCCGGTCCGGGAGGCCCGCAGTACCGCGAGTTCCCGGTCGCTGAGCGGACAGGCGCCCTCGGTCAGGGCCGTGGCGGCGATCTCGGGGTCGACGTAGCGCCGTCCGGCGGCGACATCCCGGATGATCTCCGCCAGCCTCGTCGCTGGGGTGGTCTTGGGCACGAACCCGCTCACCCCGACTGACAGCGCACGGCGCAGTACCCCGGGGCGGGCGTGTCGCGTCACCAGAATGATCTTGATAGGGGAGTTCGCCCTGATCTCCTCGGCGGCACGCAGGCCGTCGGCCGGTGGCATCTCCAGGTCCAGCACGGCGATGTCGGGCCGATGCTCAAGCGTCAGCCGTACGGCGTCGGCGGAAGTGGCCGCCTCGGCGATGACGGTCAGGTCGTCCTCCAGCCCCAGTAGTGCGACCAGGGCACCCCTGACCAGGTCCTCGTCATCGGCGACCAGCAGCCGGATCATCACATCTCCTCGATGGGCACGCGGGCCGTCACGACGAAGCGGTCGCCGTCGTGCCGCCAGGTCAGCTCGCCTCCGGCGGTCGGCAGCCGTTCGGCGAGTGACCGCAGGCCGGTACCCGTGTCCGCGTCGGGCCGTTCGGACACACCGTCGTTGGTGACCGTGAGACGGGCCAGGCCGTCGGCGGTCCGGTATTCGATCTCGGCGTACCGGGCGTGGCTGTGGCGCAGCACGTTGGTGGTCGCCTCCCGCACCACAAGCCCCAGCAGGTGCCGTCCCGGGCCGGGAGGAAGGGCGGGGTCGAGCTTCGTCCGGGCGTCGACACCGGCCGAGGTGAGCACCCTGGTCGCGTTCGCGATCTCCTCCTCGAACGTGACACGGCGGTATCCCTGGACAACGGCCCGGGTGTCGCGCAACGCGTCCGCGGCGAGCCGCCGTACCTCCCGCATCTCCGCGGCCGCACGCGAGGGGTCGGCCTCGGCCAGCCGCGCCGCCAACTCGCTCTTGAGCGCGATCACCTGCAGGTGGTGGCCCTGGATGTCGTGCAACTCGGCGGCGAACCGCAGTCGTTCGTCCTTGACCGCCAGCTCCGCGGACAACCGGCGGGCGGCGTTCAGCCGCTCGGCGACGTCCCACGCCCACAGCATCCCGAGTGTGACCCAGCCGCTGAGGATCATCAGCCCGGCGGGGAAGGCCGCCGCGAGGACCGATCCCCGCCCCGTGATCCCGCCGAGTACGGCCACACCCGCCGCAGCGGTGACGATCAACAGGCGGCGACGCCGGGGCGACAGGAAGGTCGCGGTGATCGCGACCATCATGGCCGGGCCGAACGACCAGAGCCCGCGGTCCTGCAGGGCGAGCAGGATCACCCCCAACATCACGGAGCCCGCGCCACCGGCCACCAGCCACCGCACCGGGGTCGTGACAGACGGAGACCCGTGGGGGAGGTGCGGAAGCCGACGGCTGACGGACACCGCGACGGCCGTCACCGTCAGTGCGAGGGCGGCGACGGCGGCGAGCCGTACCGCGACCGGTACCGCCGGGTCCATGATCCGGCTCCTGACGCTGAGGGCCAGGAAGAACACGGTGACGCCGATGAGGCTCCACCAGGTGGAGCGACGGAGGTTCGTCAGTCCCGCCCCTGGATCGACCGGTACGTCACGCACACGGCCATTGTCCACTGATGACAGATGTCATGCGATCACGTGTGGTTTCGGCGCTACCGACAGGCATCCGCGTCGAAGAGCCTGGAGGCCCCACACGAAGGAGCCTCTCGATGCGCCTCTCGACGCCCTCCACACGCTGGATCGACGCGCTGAAAGGCCGCTGGCCGACCGCCGTCGCCGTCGGCCTGGCGTTCCTCACCCTGGACGGTGGGGCCGGGAACCTCGCGCAGATCCTGCCTCTCCTGCCGCTGCTCTACCTCGTCGTCGCCAAGCTGGACCGCCCCGCGCTGTCATGGCCGCTGCTCGGCGTCGGCACGGCGATCGTCATCGGGTCGCGACTGCTGAACCTGGTCGCGCCGTCCACCGTCCTGTTCGCCCTGGCGCTGGCCGTACTGGTGTGGGGCGTGCTCGACGGGCACGCACGCCGCTCCGGCGAGTTCAGGCTCCAGGCGCTCGGCATGATCGGGTACGGCGCGCTCGCGCTGGCCGGGTTGGCCCTCGACCCGGAGGCCGGCCGGTACATCGTGGGGGCCGGATGGCTGCTGCACGGAGTCTGGGACTTCGCGCACCTGCGCCGTGGCAGGGTCGTGGCCCGTTCCTACGCCGAGTGGTGCGGCGTGTTCGACGTCCTGATCGGCCTGGGCCTGATCTTTCTGCCGTGACATCTGGGAACCGTGACATCTGGGAACCGTCAGAGTCTCAGGTTCTCGTACGGATCCAGCTCCGCCAGCCCGGACCGGATCGCCTCCGCCTCCTGGTCGAGCAGGTCGCGTGCCCTTGTCCCCCAGTCGGCGGTTATCCGGAAACCGTCTCCCTCGAAACGCGGGAAGACGTGCAGGTGGAAGTGGAAGACCTCCTGGAACGCCGCCTCCCCGTCGGCGAGGAGGACGTTCACGCCCTCGCATCGCAGACCGGAGCGCCGCATGGCCCGGCCCATCCGGTGGCCGGTCCGCCACACGTGCGTGCTCGTCTCCTCGTCGAGGTCCTCCAGTCCTACGGCGTGGACGCGCGGGATGACGAGGAGGTGGCCGGGGGTCACGGGCCCTATGTCCATGATCACCATCACCCGGTCGTCCGCGTAGGGAACGCTCGCCTCGGCCTCGCCGCGAACGATCGCGCAGAACACACAGTCCGGTCCGCCGTCATCTTTCATGGTTCACATGGTGGCGGTGGAGAAGGGTCGTTGCGAATCATTTTCTCCCCGTGGGAACCAGCCGCAACAATGCTTTCCGGTCGCCCTTTAAAAAATGTCAGTCGACCTGTCTAACGTCCATCCCGTCAAGAGAAAGAAGGGTTTCGAGAAAGGACTTTTGTGAGATTGTCGAGCAGATTCGGGGGGCTGGTGGCCGCCGTGGTCCTGGCGTCCGGCGTCTTCGCCCCCGTGGCGCAGGCGGCCCCGGAGCCGGTCACCTCCGGTGAGACCCCTCCGGCCCAGCAGGCCGACGCCCTCGCGGGAAACCCCGTGGGGAAGGTCACCATCGCCTTCGAACGGGCCACGGCGACGAAGTGCCCGTTGACCTTCAAGATCCACGGTTACTTCGAGGGACTGCCGGCCGGTTTCCAGCTCGTGCGCTACCGCCTCGTCGGCGCCGAGAAATGGAGGAGCTTCAAGGTCCCCGACAACCACGGCGCGGTTTTCCACACGGTGCTGGGAACCTTCAACTGGGACGAGAACACCGAGCAGACCTCGGTGCAGGTCGAGATCGGCCAGCCGGACGGCCTCACCTCCAACGTCATCCACTACTTCGAGTGCGCCTCGCCGGGTGGTGAGGAGACGTTCGGCGCGACCGCCGAGAAGATCCCGCTGACGCCGGGTGGCGGCCCGCTCGTCGAACTGGTCGCCGACGCCTACCTCGACGCGGTCCAGGCCGTCTCCGGCGCGGAGGTCGCCCTCGTCAGCAGGTACGGCTTCCACACCGACCTGGACGAGGGGCCGGTCACCTACGAGGAGCTGTGGGCCACCCAGCCCGCAGGACTGGCGATCGACGTGCACGCGATGACCGGCGCGCGGCTCAAGGAACTGCTGGCCTACCGGAACCCGTCCGGCTGGGTGCTGACCCCCTCGTCCTCGCTGCGTTACACGGTGCAGGACGGGGTTGTCACCGAGATCACGCTGAACGGCGTGCCCGTGACCGACACCCAGGTGATCAAGATCGCGGCCAACTACATCCTGATGGGCGGCTGGCAGGGCTTCCCGCAGTGGACGGACAGCACCGGCGTCTACCACGGCGGCCCCGACGACAGGGGGGCGCTGGCCTCCTACATCGTGAACAACTCGCCGGTCAGAGCCCCACAGGGAGACCGCGTCACCATCCGATGACCACCCCGGCCGCTCGCCTGGCGAGCGGCCACCGGGACCGTACGGAGCGCCAGGTCCCGCCTCGGCCGGGCGGTCACAGCGGTACGGCGAAGGCGGCGACGAGGACGGCGCAGCCGAGGAGGGCGGCTGCCCATCTCCATCCGGCCGGTACGGAAGGCCTGCCGGCCAGCGCCAGTACGGCCAGGCCGAGCACCCCGACGATCACCCGGGGCAGGACCGCCCTGCCGGACAGCGCCGCCTGAAGGACGAAGCCGTGCGCCGTCACGAGCATGAGAGAGATCAGCACCCATCCGGGTACGACGTTCCGCTGAACGCCTCCCAGCATGTCGACCAGCCAGGCCACGAGGCTGACGACGATCGAGACGATGGGAAGCGTCAGGAGCGCCTCCAGCCTCGACACGTACCGATCCGCCTCGCCGATCGCATTCCAATGGACAGGGACCACCGCGTCGGCCGGTACCTGGCTGAAGGCCCACACCGACAGCGCCGTCGTCAGCAGCGGTCCGCAGGTGAGTAATGCGAGCTTCCACAATATGGAGCGAGAGCCATGTGATTCATCCACGCCGAACCCGCTTCTCCTGGGCTGTTGTTACTTTTCTGTGACGACGAGGAGGATTGTCCGGAAGGCTGGTCATTCCTGGTCGTGGAGACCATCTCAAAAAGGCCGTAGGCCCCGGGTAAAGCATTTCCGGTGATGAGACGGCTCCACGGAGACCACGGCGCACGGGCCACCGTGGCCTCGGCCCTTCGGCGCAGAAGCGATCCGCCGCACGATACAGAGATCACGATCGGCGGCCCCGGGGCGAACCCGATCTGACCACCGGCTCCGGACCGGCAGAACCGGCTCAGGACCGGGCCGGAACAGGCTTCGGACCGGCCGGAAAAGCAGAGGTGTTTCCGCGTTCGTCTCGGCCATACTGCTCCGATGCGGCATCTCGCCTACCCCAAGATTCCCGCCGCCGACCGGGCCGGTGGGGGCACCGCCGGAGGTCCATGGGTGGCCACCGAGAAGGTCCACGGGGCCCAGATGGTGATCGCCCATGACGGCGAGGGCCTGTCGGTGGGCAAGCGCAAGGCGTGGTTGCGTGACGACGAGCCGTTCTTCGGCTGGCAGCTCCTGCGCGCCGCCTTCGCCGGGGCCGTGGAGGCCGCGCTGGCCCGCGGTGGTTCGGCGGTGCGTCTCTACGGCGAGCTGTACGGCGGCCACTACCCCCACCCCGGCGTCTCCCCGGTGCCGGGCGCGTCCCCCGTCCAGACGGGCGTCTGGTACAGCCCCGGGATTCGCTTCGCCCTTTTCGACGTGTTGCGTCACGAGGGGCCGGACGACCCCGGGACCTTCCTGTCCTACGCGGACATCGCCTCGATCGCCGCCGACACCGGTCTCGACGTCGTGCCGCTTCTCGCCAGGGGAAGCCTGACGGACCTCGACGGTCTGCCCCGCCGTTTCCCCACCCGTGTGCCGCGGATGCTCGGTCTGCCCGAGGTGCCGGACAACACGGCCGAGGGGATCGTCCTGCGGCCCGACACCCCCCTGCCTCCCGCGCGCCGTCCCGCCCGCAAACTGAAGATCGAGGAGTTCGACGAACGGCGCTTCGACCAGAGCCGTCCCTGGGACCCGCAGGTGATGCTCTCTCCGGAGGAGCTACGCCGGATCGCCCTGGAGATGGTCAACGGGCCACGGCTGGCCGGGGCACGGTCCAAAACGGGGCCGTCCTCCCTCGACGAACTTCTGGACGAGGTGGTCCTCGACGTCATGGTGGACCTGTCCGACGCCTTTCCCGCGACCACGGCTGCCCTCGACGACCGCGCGGAGGCCGCGTTGCAGGCCCACGTCCGCAGGGCCGCCGAGGCTCTGGCCGGGGGTTGACGGGCCGTCGGCCGGCCCGGGGACAGGGGAGTTCGGAACGGACCTGTCCATGGTTTCGTACGGCCGGCGGCGCGGCGCGTCCACGTGCCGTTCCGTCTCGGAGACACACGGATTGCCCTCTGTATCATATACGATCTTCTATGTTATGTTGGCCCGGTGTCCACCACCGACTCCACCACGGCAACCGCGCGCGCGGCGAGGGTCGTCACCGTCACCGGTGACCTCGCGCCGGACGCCCTCGGCGCGGTCATGCCCCACGAACATCTGCTGAGCGACTTCAGCGACGGGACCGAACCGCAGGAACCGCTCACCATGGAACTGCTCGGCGAGGTCAGTCTGGGCCTCCCCAACAGGGACAACCTGCTTCTCGGCGACGAGGCGCTGGCCGTCCGCGAGGCCACCGCGTTCAAGCAGGCCGGGGGCGGCACGCTGGTGGACGTCACCACCCCCGACCTCGGGCGTGACCCGGCCGCGCTGCGCCGTATCGCCGAGGCGACCGGCCTGGCCGTCGTCATGGGCGCGGGACGATACCGCCCCACCGGTTCCGGCGACGTCGACGGGCTCACCGAGGAGATCGTCAGGGACATCACCGAGGGCGTGGACGGCGTGCGCGCGGGCGTCATCGGCGAACTGGGCGCACTCGACCCCGGCGAGCCCGCGGGACGCGCGATCCTCGTCGCGGCGGCGCGGGCCTCCGCGGCCACCGGTGCCGCGATCACGCTCGACCGCTCCGCCGACCCCGCGACCCAGCGGCGGGTGCTCGATCTGCTCGCCGAGGAGGGCGCGGACCTCACGCGCGTCGTCGTCGGGCACTGCGACCCGCTCTCCCCGCGCCCCGACGAGCTCGAACCGCTCCTCGAACGCGGGGTGTTCGTGCAGTTCGACCAGCTCGGCAGGCTGCCGTCCGTGTTGAGCGTCTCCGACGACCAGGACGTGGCGACGGCCGTGGTCGAGCTGGCGCGCAGGGGACACGCCGAGCGGGTCCTGCTGTCGCAGGACGTCTCGGCCAAGTCGCACCTCCTCGCCTACGGCGGCGGCGGGTACGGCTTCATCCTGCAGCAACTCGTCCACTACCTGCGGATGGTCGGCGCGGACGACGCCCTCATCGAGACCGTCACCGTGCGCAACCCGAGGCGACTTCTGACCATCACGACCCCGAAGGCAGACTCGTGAGCCGCTACCCCTTCGAGATCCCGAACATCGCGGGCAAGGCGCTGACCGTCACGGGCCCGGTCGACCCGTCGACGCTCGGGGAGACGCTCATGCACGAGCACGTCTTCGTCGACCTGCGGCGCCCGGCGCGCTTCCGCCGTCCCGGAGAGGACTCCCCGGAGGCCGCCGAGCCGCTCACGCTCGCCAACCTCGCCCGCACGCGTCATGGGTTCCCCAACGCCGACAGCGACGCGATGGGCGACTTCGACGAGATGCTGACGGAGGTGCTCGCCTTCGCCAACGTCGGGGGAGGCACCCTGGTCGAGGTCTCGCCCATCGGCGTCGGCCGCGACCCCGAGGGACTCCTGCGGCTCTCCCGGGAGAGCGGGCTCAACGTCGTCATGGGCGGCGGCTGGTACACCCCGACCTTCCACCCGGAGAACATGGACGAGCTCACCGTCGATGACCTCACCGACATCATCGTGCGCGACGTCGTGCTCGGGGTCGGCGAGACCGGCGTCCGCTCGGGCATCATCGGCGAGGTCGGCGCCGACTCCGCGCCGCTGACCGAGAACGAGCTCAAGAGCGTGCGCGCGAGCGGCCGGGCGAGCAGGATCACCGGCGCCCCCATCACCTTCCACGTCGGGGGAGTCGGCGAGGAGAAGATCGCCGTGCTCGACATCCTCGACGAGGAGGGCGTCGCCCCGACGAACGTCGTCATGGGCCACTGCATGGAGGCGGTGACGAACCCCTCGCTCGCCGAGCGTCTCGTCGCCCGTGGCGCCTTCATCGAGCTGGACTTCCTGGCCTCGCCGGGAAGCCCGTGGGGACACCTCTTCCTGACCAGCGACCACAAGGTCGTCCGGGGCGTCGCGGACCTGATCGAACGGGGCTACGCGGACCAGATCGTGCTCGGTCACGACGTGTGCCAGAAGATCCAGCTCAGGAAGTACGGCGGCAAGGGGTACGACTACATCTCGCGCTACTTCCTGCCCGCGCTGCGCGAACTCGGCGTCGGCGACGAGGTCATCCACAAGATCATGGTGGAGAACCCCGCCCGCGCCCTCTCCTTCGCCGAACCCCGCTGACCCCGGCCGCCGAACCCGGTGGATCATCAGTACGGCCCGCATCCGATGACCGGACGCGGGCCGTACTCGGATAGCGTCGGTACATGCGGCTTCATGTGGGATGCGCGATGTGGACGAACACCTCATGGCAGGGGCGTTTCATCCCCCATCCCCTTCCGCAGAAGGAACGGCTGCACGCCTACGCGAGCCTGTGCAACGCGGTCGAGGGCAACACGACCTTCTACGCCACACCCGCGAGGAACACGGTCGAGCTGTGGGCGCGGCAGACCGACCCCGACTTCCGGTTCGTGCTCAAGCTGCCCAAACCGATCACCCACGAACGCCGGCTGAACGGCGCCGAGGAGGAGCTGAGGGCGTTCCTGGACGCGATCGAGCCGCTCGGCCCACGCGCCCACGCGCTGTGGATCCAGCTTCCCGGCTCGTTCTCCCCGGGTGACCTCGGTGTTCTCGCGGCCTTTCTCAACCGGCTTCCCCGATCCCACCGGTACGCCGTCGAGGTCAGGCACCGGGCGTTCTTCGAGGACGAGCGGTCCGCGCGGCTGCTGGAACAGGTCCTGGCGGGCGCCGGGGCCGAGTGGGTGCCGTTCGACACGGTCGTCCTCTTCCAGACGCCGCCGACGACCGACGCCGAGCGGGAGTCCTGGACGAAGAAGCCGCGCATGCCACGCCGTACGACCGCCCTCACCGGGAACCCGATCGTCCGCTACATCGGCCGGGACGACGCCGAACGCACCGCAGAGGGCTGGCGGCCCTGGGTGGACACGGTCGTGGCATGGCTGCGGGAGGGTCGTTCGCCGACCTTCTTCCTGCACACCCCCGACAACGCCGACGCCCCCGCGCTCGCCCGGCGCTTCCACGACGAGGTACGGTCCCACCTGCCCGCTCTGGCCCCGCTGCCGGAGCCCGTACCGGTCGAGCCGCTCACCCTGTTCTGAGGTCACAGAATCGGTTCGGTACCACTGGTCGAGTGGTTGTTCCAGGCCTGGTGTTCGGCTTCCCTGAGCTTCTCCTCCGCGGTCTGCTCGACCCGGGCCATGGCGATCCGCAGGATCGGCGGAGCCATCAGCGAGGTCACGATCGCCACGAGGATCACGATGGTGTAGGCCTCGACGCCGAGGATGCCCAGCCGCAGGCCGACCATGGCGACCACCACCTCGATCACGCCGCGGGCGTTGAGCCCGGCGCCGAGTGCGAGCGCCTCCCACCTGTTGAGCCTGCTCAGCCGCGCCCCGGCGTAGGCGCCGAGGAACTTGCCGACGATCGCGATGGTCAGTACGGCCAGGCCGCTGAGCAGCACCTCGGGCCTGGCCAGCGCGGTCAGGTCCATTCTGAGGCCCGCGGTGGCGAAGAAGATCGGCGCGAATCCGGAGAGCACGACCGTGCGCAGCGGGGCGAGTCTGGCCGGTTCGACCTTGCCCGCGCTACCGATGAGCATGCCGCAGACGAACGCGCCGATGACGGCTTCGAGCCCGAGCGCGTGGGTACCGGCCGAGGCGAGCAGGATGAGCACGGCCGCGGTGGCGACGGCCGGACCCGCCTCCTCCGACCTGGCGGTGAGCTGGAAGGCGTACCTGACCAGGGGACGGCCGATCGTCAGCGCGAACACCACGATGACGGTCAGGTAGGCGAGCGAGGTCAGCACGGTTCCCGTCGAGGCCACGTTGACGGCCATCGCGCTGACGATCGACAGCATGAACCAGCCGAAGGCATCGTCGATCATCCCGGCGGTCAGGGTGAGCTGCCCGATGTTGCGGTGCAGCAGCTTCATGTCCATGAGCGTCTTGGCGATGACCGGGATCGCGCTGACGCACATCGCCACACCGAGGAACAGCGCGAAGACCGTGATGTCCGTGCCCTCGGGCACCAGCGTCCTGGGCAGCAGGAACCCGGCGCCGATGCCGAGGCCGAGGGGGACGACGAGCCCGCCGACGCTGACTCCTGCGGCCGTGACGCCACGGCGGCGGACCAGCTTCATGTCCATGTGGATGCCGGTGAGGCCGACCAGCAGCAGCATGCCGATCTGGCCCACGGCGTCGAGCAGGTGGAACTGCTCGGGGTCGGCGGGGAACAGCCAGGTCTGCAGGCCGGGCGCGACGTGCGCCAGGAAGGAGGGGCCGAGGACCACGCCGACGAACAGTTCGCCGACGACGGCGGGCATCCCGAACCGGGTGGCCAGCCGCCCGAGAACCAGCGCCAGCAGGAGTAACAGGCTGACCTGGAGCAGGAAGACGAGCAGATTGTGCGCGGCGATGGGCGCTATGGGAGCACCTAAGGCAGAAGGCATCATTACCCCTAGAGAGAGTAGGAATCTAGGAAGGTCTCCCCGTTAAGCACCCGAAACCCACTTCTGGACAGATCACAAACCAGTCGCGAGAACGCTCACGACGGATGAACGAGGCGGCTCTCGTAGGCGAAGACCACGGCCTGGACCCGGTCGCGCAGCTCCAGTTTCAGCAGGATGCGGCCCAGATGGGTCTTCACGGTCGCCTCGGCGAGGTGCAGTTCGGCGGCGATCTCGGTGTTCGACAGACCGCGCGCCACCTCGACGAGCACCTCCCGCTCACGCGCGGTGAGCCGTTCCAGCCGTTCGTCGGACACAGGACGCTCCCCGTGGGGAAGCCGGTGGGCGAAGGTCTCCAGCAGCCGCCGGGTGATCCTGGGGGAGACCACGGCGTCGCCCGCCGCGACGTTGCGGATGGCCGCGAGCAACTCCTCGGGCAGGGCGTTCTTCAGCAGGAAGCCGGAGGCTCCGGCCCGCAGCCCGGCGAAGGCGTACTCGTCGAGGTCGAAGGTGGTCAGGATGAGCACCTTCGACGACGGTGAGACACGCGTGATCCGGCCGGTCGCCTCGATGCCGTCCATCCCGGGCATCCGGACGTCCATCAGCACCACGTCGGGACGCAGTGTCCTGGCGAGCCGTACGGCCTCGGCGCCGTCGGCCGCCTCCCCGACGGCCTCCATGTCCGGCTGGGCGTCCAGGACCATGGTGAAGGCCATCCGCAGCAGCGACTCGTCATCGGCCAGCAACACCCGGATCGTCACACTGCCCCCTTACCGGCCGCCACACCCGGACCAGGCCCGGCGACACCCGGCGTTTCCAGGCCCCCGGTCTCACCCGCCCCGTCCAGACCGGGCCCGGCCGTCCTCGCCATGCCCCGGCCCCCGGTCACGCCCGCCGTGGTCACGTCCGGTCCGGTCACGCCCGCCGTGGTCAGGGTGAGCCTGGTCGCGACCCGCCAGCCGCCGCCGTCACGGGGACCGGCCTCCAGGGTCCCGCCGTACGCGGCGGCGCGTTCGCGCATGCCCACCAGGCCGTGTCCGTCCGACGGGCCGGGGGCCCGCGCCGCCGGGCCGTCGTCCACGACCTCGACGGTGACGGCGTCGCCCGCGCACCGCACCCGTACGGCGGCGCGTGTCCCGGAGGGGGTGTGCTTGAACGTGTTGGTCAGCGCCTCCTGGACCAGCCGGTAGACCGTGAGCTGCGCGGCGGCGGGAACCGCCGAGACGTCCCCCTCAAGGGAGAGACGGACGGACAGTCCCGCGGCGCGCGTCCGGGCGGCGAGCGGTTCGAGCTCGGCCAGGCCGGGAGCCGGATGCCGGCTCGCGTCCGGTTCGTCGGCCCGCAGCACGCCCAGGGAACGCCGCATGTCGGTCAGCGCCTGCCGTCCGGTGCCGGAGATCTGCCGCATGGCGACCTCGGCCCGCTCGGGTGAGTACCGCTGGGCGAAGACGGCGGCGTCGGCCAGCGCGACCATCACCGACAGGTTGTGGGTGACGATGTCGTGCATCTCCCTGGCGATGCGTCCGCGCTCCTCGGCCACCGCGAGCCGTTCCCGCTGGTCCCGTTCGTGTCCGAGCCGTACGGCGCGCTCCTGCCTGATGCGGGTGTTCACGCCGGTGACGGCGACGGCCACGACCACTGCGGTCAGGAAGGCGGCCGAGTTGAGGAACCTGTCGGCGGGCGCGGCCCAGCGGGCGGCGGCCAGCAGGACTCCCGCTTCGAGGACGACCCCGGCGGCGAGCGTGTACCGCCAGGCCGAACGGGCGGCGACCGTGTAGAGGGCGACCAGCAACGCCACGTCGGTCAGCGTCTGGACGTCGGCGAACCACTGCACGAGCGCCGCCCCGGCCACCACGCAGAACACCGTGAACGGTGCGTGCCGCCGCCACACCAGCGGCGCCGCCAGCGCCACCTGGAGGACCAACGGCCCCGGGGAGCCGTAGACACGGTCGTTGAGGACCACGCACCCCAGGAGGATCACGGCCGCCAGCACCCCGTCACGCAGGTGGACTCCGAACATTGGGGCATTCCTCCTGAACAGCCGCGTCGCGTGACACATGTTAGGTTCCGCGACCCGGTGAACACGTGCCCCCTGGGGATGACGATGACGCGGAGGACCTGCGACCCCAGGAGGACACCCTCCGCAAAGAACCATCCCCCGGCAGGCGAAAGCCCAGGTCACAAGGGTTGTCAAGACCAGACCCCGGACTGACGCGCCGCCGCGGCCCGCCCGCCTAGCCTCGTGCCCCGCATGACGAAGCGAGAGGAGAGTCCGATGCGCGGACGAGGGATGGCGGCGGTGCTGGCCGGGACGGCCCTGGCCACCGTTCTGACCGGTACGGCGACGGCCGACGACGGTCTGGCCAGGTTCCAGAACCAGCGGATCGACTGGCACCGCTGCCAGAACGGTCCCGACGACGAGGCGGGCAAGGAACTGGACGCGGCCAAGGCCCAGTGCGCCGAGGTCACGGTGCCGCTCGACTACGGCCGTCCCGACGGGCGGACCATCAAGGTCGCGATGTCCCGGTTGAAGGCGACCGACCCCGCGCACCGGCGCGGCACGCTGCTCTACAACCCCGGCGGCCCCGGCGTCCCGGTGACCTACCTCGCGCTCATGGTGAAGAACGCCGCGCCCGAGGTCGCCGCCCGCTACGACCTGATCGGGATGGACCCCCGCTTCGTCGGGCGCAGCACCCCGCTGAACTGTGGCTGGCCCAGTCCCATCGTCGGCTCCGCCGGGCCCGACCGGCGTTCCTTCGACCGGACCACGGCGCTGGCCAGGGACCTGGCCTCCCGCTGCGCCGCCCACCGGGACGTGCTGCCGTACGTCTCGACCAGGGACACCGCCAGGGACATGGACGTGATCCGCGCCGCCCTCGGTGAGCGGAAGCTGTCCTACCTCGGCTCGTCGTACGGCACCTACCTGGGCGCCGTCTACCTCCAGCTGTTCCCCGGCCGTGCCGACCGGGTCGTCCTCGACAGCGCGCTCGACGTCGACCGTTACGGCCCCGACCTGGCCCGGTACCAGGGCCCGGCCCTCGCCGGGGTCATGCGGGACTGGGCGGCCTGGACGGCCCGTCACCACGACCGCTACCGGCTGGGCCGTACGGCGGGCGAGGTGCTGGCCGTCGTCGACCGGATCAACCGGGCGACCGGCCGAGGCCCGCTGAAGGTCGGCCGGTTCCAGGTGGACAGTCGTGTGCTGCCCATGATCATGTTCAACGTCACCGGAGGAGACAGCGACGAGGCCTACGGCAGCTTCGCCGCCGACGTCAAGGTGCTCGGCGACGCGGCCAGGGGGGTCGAGGTCACCCCGACCCCGGTCCTTGAGCAGGTGCTGACCGGCTTCTCCGGGCCGGACGTGGACGGGGCGTCGGCCGTACAGAACGCGATCTTCTGCGCGGACCGGGCGGCCTCCCGCGACCCCGAGACCTACTACCGCGACATCCAGGCCCACCGGGCAGGGGAGCCCCTGTTCGGGCCGCTCATCCGCAACCTCACCCCCTGCACGTTCTGGCCCGTGGCGCCCGCGGAGCCGCCGACCCGGATCCGCAACGACGTGCCGGTCCTGATGGTCGGCGCGACGGGCGACCCGGGAGCCCCGTACCAGGGCCAGCGGGCCACCCATCGGGCCCTGACCGGATCACGCCTGGTCACCCTGCGCGGCGCCTTCCGGCACACCGTCTACGCGGGCCTGTTCTCCCCGAAGAACGACTGCGTCGACCGGATCGTCAACCGCTATCTGGTGGACGGCGTCATGCCCGCGACCGACACCACCTGCACGGAGACCTGACCTCACAACACCCGCCTGGCGCCGGGTAGCGCGCGCACCAGCCAGGCCACCCCCCAGCACAGCGGCAACGAGACGGCGGCGGCCACGACGAACTTGACGATCGCCGGAGCGTGCAGCCAGGCCAGCGCGTAGCCGACCGCGACGAGCACGACCGGATGGATGAAGTAGACCGTGTAGGCGTGCTCGGAGAGGAACCTGCCACCCTCCCCCTGCCGGTTGTACCGGTTCCTGAACAGCACGATCAGCCCGACGATGATCGAGACGGAGAACGTCGACTCCCACAGGGAGTTGAACGCCTGGTGGAGCACACCCTCGGTCGTCATGCTCAGCGGCAGCACGACCAGCGTCACCCCGGTCGCAGCGAGAAAGCCGATCCGTCCCGCCTTGGCGGGCAGCGTCTCGAACCAGCCACGCCGGTAGGCCAGCACTCCGACGACGAACATCGAGGCGTACTGCGGCAGGTGGGAGGGCGTCGGCAGCCCGATCACGATCCAGTAGGTCCCGACGGGCACCAGGAACCGCCACAGGAACGTGGCCACCGCCAGCCCGAGCGCGAACAGCACGATCGCCCGCGCGGTCAGCTCGGTGCGCCGGGGCTCGACGGCCTGCTTCGACGCTCCGGCCCGCCTCGACCACAGCGTGTACACGATGCCGAAGACCAGCAGCACCTCCACGAACCACATCGGGCCCGCGTCCCACGAGCCGAGGTAGAACAACCAGTACGGAATGCCGTCCGGGTAGAAGCCGGCGACCAGCAGGGGCCGTAGCAGCAGGAGGAACACCAGCAGGGGGATGCCGAGCCGCTTCAACCGGTCACGGACGAAAGCCCCGCCGCCCTTGCGGTCGTGGGAGGCGGGCGTGAAGAAACCGGAGATGAGGAAGAAGAACCCCATGAAGAACGCCTGGTTGAACATCACCAGGATGTCGAGCGCGACGCCGCTGGCGTCCTTGGCCTCCTCGAAGTAGTACCACGCGGGGATGTGGCTGTAGGTGATCGCGACATGGTGGAGGACCACCAGGACCGTGAGCACCACACGCAGGTTGTCGACGGCGAACAGTCTGGTCCTGGTCCTGGTCTCGGTCGTCACTTCGCCGCCGCCCTTTCGAAGAAGTCGGCCAACTCGCGCGCGTGCGCGTCGAGGTCGTGGTCAGGGGTGACCGCCCAGTAGGCGAACATGGCGTCGACGGCGGAGGAGTGCGTGATCGCCATGACGCGCAGGTCGAAGGCACGGAACTCGCCCGTGCTCTGTCCGAACCGGTAGATGTGCTCGATGCCCTGGTAGAGCTCCTCGTTGGTGTGCGCGCCGTACCGCGGTTTGCCCTCGGCGTCGCGCAGGTTGTGGAAGATCTCACCCAGCGCCAGGAGCTGGGTGCGGTGGTCGCGCATGTGCTCGGCCACGGACAGGATGTACGTGCGCAGCATCCCGACGGCGGTGTCCTGGCCCTCCAGCCTGGCGATGACCCGCTCGGCGATCTTCGTGTAGATCTGGGTGACGATCTCCTCCATCAGCTCGTCCTTGCCGGCGAAGTGGTAGGAGATCACCCCCTTGCTGATGCCCGCGTGCTTGGCGATGGCCGCCAGCGACGCCTTGGCGAAGCCGACCGAGGCGAGCACCTCGATCGCGGACGCGATGATCTGTGCTCGCCGCGCCTCCTCGATGAACGACATTTGTCGATCCGGCTTGTTTTCTGGCCGCATGGTCAAAAAATAACACACCCGGCCAAGCTTCAAGCCGCCTGGTCAACTACTACCTTACGTGTGTTTTCGATCACCGAGAGTGGCAGGGTTGCCGTTCGCCGGGCCCTCGCCCGGGTGCCTCTCCGGGCGGTGAGGACAGGGGCTCGACGGGCAGGAGATGTACATCACACTCATTTGCGTCACATCCGGCCCGGCTGGTTGGTCAGAGAGGTGTAACCACCGCAACGACAAGGAGCGCACCATGGACGCTCGTTTGAATCCGCTCGACAACCCGGTCGCGGCGAAGTTCCTGAAGCACCTCATCGCGGCGAACACGGCGATCCACAACTCGGCGCTGCCCACCGCGACGCAGGAGCTGGTGAAGATCCGCGCCAGCCAGATCAACGGCTGTGGTTTCTGCACCGACATGCACACCAAGGACGCCGCGCACGCCGGAGAGACCCCGCTCCGTCTCAACCTGGTCGCGGTCTGGCGGGAGGCCACGGTCTTCACCGACGCCGAGCGCGCCGCCCTGGAACTGACCGAGCAGGGCACCCGCATCGCGGACGCGGCAGGTGGCGTCCCGGACGACGTCTGGGCGAACGCCGCCAAGCACTACGACGAGGAGCAGCTCGCCGCCCTGGTGGCTCTCATCGCCCTGATCAACGCCTTCAACCGGATGAACGTGATCATCCAGCAGCCCGCGGGCGACTACCAGCCCGGCCAGTTCGGGTAACGCGGAACGAACGCCCCGGGGCCCGCTGCCGGGTCCCGGGGCGTCGCACGCCGTACGGTCAGGCGGCCCCCCGCAGCTGGGCGGTGGCGGAACGGGCCAGTTCGGTGGAGACGCGGCAGAGCCGGTCCATCGGGAAGGAACCGTCGACCAGCAGCTGTAGCGTCTCGGCCTTCGTCCTGCCGTACCGGTCGGGATAGGAGCGGTAGACCACCTGTGTCAGGCAGGTCCTCTCGTCGTCCGCCCACCTCTCGACGAAGGCGCGGTAGCCGTTGAGCCGGGTGGGTGCCCCGTCGGTGGAGTCCGGTTGCCGTCCCTGGTCGAAGTGCAGGTTCACCCGCAGATCACCGGTGGTACTCGACCATTTGCACGTCCAGTCGCCGTAGCCCACGTAGGGATTCGCCGCGTCGACGCCTGGGACGAACTCTCCCAGGGTGTCCGGGCTGAGAAGCGCGCAGGCGTCCTCGTTCGCCAGGGAGTCCCGGGGAAGAGAGCGGGGATACTTCTCCAGCTCTCCGGCACCGAGTTTCTCAGCGGCGATCTCGGCCGCCGTGTCTGCGATGTCACACAGGGAGGCCCTGCCCTTCTCCCCGCGTTTGGCGGTTACCGACACGATCGTGTCGTTGTCCGCGGACAACGCCATCCTGCGTTCGCATTCCGTGCTCTGGGCGGGATCCTTCATGACGATGACGTTCTTCATGGTTTCGGAGGACGTGGTCTGCTCAGGAAGTGGACCGGGATCGAATTCCACCTTGACATCCACTTCATCCTCTCCCGGTGGATATATCAGGACATCGCACCGGTCGAAATTTCCGTAAGCTGGATCAATTTCCGTTTTCCCGAAACGGCCCAGTCTCACGGCGTCGACCAGACGGCACGGATCGGCCGCGAGCGGAGACGGCAGGCTCCTCGGTGGCCTCACCGGTGAGTCCTTCGGCGAGGGCGACATTGAGGGCGAGGGCGACGGCGTGGGAGGTGGCGTGGAAGACGCCCTGCTTTCCTGATCGGCCGGGGAGTCGATCCGGATGGGTCGCAAGGGAAGCGCGAAGACCAACACCGTGAGCATGAGCAGGCAGAACTTGACGTTGGCTGGGCTTCCCTTGATCAAGGTGAAAACCCTATTTGCGGGAGATTCGACTGGAGAAAGCTCCGGCGGGTTCGTCGACGGTGGCTCGGCGAGCAGTATGGCCAGCACCGCGGAGATGATGGCCCACTGCAGGCTGAACATCCCGTTGTTGAAGATTTGATTGATTGCGACCCCGAGGACCGCGCTCAACAACGCTCTCGAAGTCGGCGACATCGGCCCGATTGTCATGTCGACATCATCGAAGCAATCGCCAGGCCGTTTCCTCGGAACAGCCAAAATGGCATCCAGTGGAACGAGCCCGTACACCTTCACAAAATCGATAAACCCCCACAAATCGCAGACCGTGCGCGGTTTCTGTCGGACCCGCCTGCCAGGATTCCCGTATCCGACCCCCTACGGAGAGCAGGGCTCCCATGACGTACGGCTGGCTCGACGACGAGGCGTTCTGCGCGACGCACGTCCGCGGCCTCACCCCGCACGAGGCACTGGCCCGTCTCGGTGTCGAGGTGCTCGACGGCGACGACGAGGAAGGCGAGATCGACGTGGGGCTCATCTGCGCCTACCCGGCCGAGGGCGGCACCATCCTCGGCGAGGCGATCGGCTACGCCGGGTCGTTGGGAGAGGTGCTGCGGCCCCTGTCAGCGGGGACGGTCGTGGCGAGCGTCTTCGTCAACGTGAACATGGTCGCGGGCTTCAACCACTACGCGGACGGCCGCGAGATCCTGTCCTTCGACCCGCTGTTCCCCCACGAGGTCGACGACCAGACGGCCTTCCTGGCCGACCGGATCGAGCTCGGGCTGGTCCACGGCAGGGCGACGGGCGGGCTCGCCGCGGCGCGAGCACTGGCCGAACGCGTCACCGGGGTGCGGCCGACGCCGTCCAGCCGCGTCGCGGTCGCCCACGGTTTCCTCGATTACTGAGCCGTCAGGCCTCCGGCGGCCGGACGGGTTGATAGCGGGCGAGGATGACATCCCCCATGGGCCGCACTTCGAGCAGTCGCATGCGGTTCCTCGCGTCGTAGGGGAACGACGCGGGGTTGACGAAGCGGGGGGCGGCGGCGTCGCCGACGAAGAAGGGCGCGGTGACGACGTGGAGCTCGTCCACGAGACCCGCCGCCAGAAACCGGGTGTGCACGGTGCCGCCGCCTTCGACCATGAGGCGCTCCACCCCTCGTTCGGCGAGGTCGGCGAGGACGGCTCGCAGGTCGAGGGGGTCACCGGCGTCGACGACCGAGGCGACCTCGGCGAGGGCGTCCCGCTGGACGGGAACGTCCGGGGTGGTGGCGTAGACGACCTTTGCGGTGTCGCCGGTGGTGAAGAGCCTCGCGGCCGGGTCGAGGGGCCGGTGCCCGGCGATGACGGCCTTGAGCGGAGACTCCGGCCGGCCGGCGGCGACACGGGCCTGACGGCGGTGCGCGGCGCGGACCATGAGCCGGGGGTCGTCGGCGCGGACGGTTCCGGCGCCGACGAGGATGGCGTCGCAGGTGGCGCGTACGGCGTCCACCCGGTCGAAGTCCTCGTCGTTGGACAGCAGCAGCCGTTCCGAGGTCGCGTCGTCGATGTAACCGTCAAGCGAGACGGCGACGGAGGACAGGACGAACGGCCTGGTCATGTGGTGCTCCCCGGAACGTTCCCGACGACGGCGCGAAGGCGGAGCCTCCATCCGAACCGGCGAACTCCACACCTGTACGGCGCCGCGTCCCACGCTACCCTCCGGCGGAGCTCCGCCTCACCCTCCCCGCGGAAGCCCCGGCGTCGTGGCGGCGTCGCAACGCCTTCACCCGGCTTCGAACCTCTCGTGTGGAGGGTCCCAGCGCCGTGGCGGTGTCGACTGACCCTTCCCCGGCCCCGCTCTCCCAGGGAAGCCCCAGCGACCGATCCTTCACCCGGCTTCGAACTTCCGCGGACGACCCTGGTGCCGTGGCGGTGTCGATCAACGTTCTCACGAACCTCCACGGGCGGCCCCGGTGGCGTGGTGGCGCCGACCGACCAGCCCTCACCTGGTTTCGACCCCTGGCACGGAAACCCCCCGCGTCGTGGCGGTGCCCACCCCGCACCTCGTCCGAACCCCCGTGCGGGACGGTCGATCGTTGTCCGGAGCCTGCCATTCTGTCTTGATGCGTACATCTCGATGTGATCTGTTGCGTTGGCAGTTCGACCTGACCTGGTCGTTGTTCGACTACCACCTGGAACGACTACGACCCGATGACTTCCTGTGGGAACCCGCCCCCCTTTGCTGGACCGTACGCCGTGACGCCACGGGAGCATGGGTGCCCGACTGGGCGGAGACCGAGCCCGACCCCATCCCCGTTCCCACCATCGGCTGGGTGAGCTGGCATATCGGCTGGTGGTGGAGTGTGACCATCGACCACGCCCAGGGACGCGCGCCTCGGGACAGGACCGAGGTCACCTGGCCGGGTGACGGAACGAGCGCCGTCGGGTGGCTGCGTGGTCTCCGCACCACCTGGCTGACCGTGCTGGACGGCCTCACCGACGCCGACCTGGACGCCCCGGCCCCCTTCCCCTGGCCGCAGGACTCCGAGCACACCGTCGCCCACATGATCGCCTGGGTCAACTCCGAGCTGATGAAGAACGCCAGCGAGATAGGCCAGCTTCGCATGGTACGGGCCGCGTCCTCGAAGTAGATCGTTCTCAGCCCAAGGCCGGTCCGCTCGGGCCGGTGGTCGTTCTCGGCCAAGGCCCCGCGACCGGTTCGGGGAGCAGGCTTCCGGGTCGGCGAACCCGGCGCTCTCGCGCCGACCACTCGTAGGACGGCCGTGCCGATGCCGGTGTCGGCCCGTCCACCGGTCACGCCATGGCCCGGGCGGTCCGACCGACATGATCTCCTCGGTGGTGGAGAACCTCGCGTGCACACCTCGACGCGTGACTCCAGGACTCCGTCCCTGACACGACGGCACCGCGACAGACCCATGAGGTCGCGTGGGCCCCGGCGGAAGGGCCGCCCGACGAGGGCGCTGTCATCCCGAATGCCATCCCAACAGAACCTCACCAGCAAAAATGGCTAAATACCTGATTTGTTAATCCGTGGTGGTGTTTATGGCGTTCGCCTATTCTGGCGAGGTGATCGAGCTGAGTTCACGAGAGAGAAAGCAGCCCCCACCTCCCCGAATCGTGTGGGAGAGCCTGACCAATCCGCGGCGTCCCGGCCCCAGGCAGTGGCTCGAACTGCAGCGGGACGAGATCGAGCCCCGGGTGCTCCGGTCGGTCGAGCCCGAGCTGGTGGTCTGGTCGTCGCTGTGGCCGAACAGGCCGAACGACGAGATCCGGTTCGACCTGCGGCCGTATGGCATGGAGACCTCGCTGCGCTGGACGTTGCTCACCTCCGCGGAGCCCCCGCCGCCCGAGGCGGTCAGCCACATGCGTTACCGCCTCAACTTCCTGATCAACGCCCAGCTCCGCTTCACCTACGGACAATAGGGATGTCACTCAACGGGACGGACGCCTACCGGGGCCTTGAGCTTCCCCCGCTGGTCGCCAGGGCGGTCGAACTGGCGGACCGGCAGGGCTTTCCCTTCTCCTGCCGCCCCGAGCAGGGGCGCCTGCTGCGGGTGCTCGCGGGCGGGGCCTCCTCCATCGCGGAGACGGGCACCGGATGCGGGGTCGGGCTGGCCTGGCTCGTCACCGGGGCGCCGTCGGGAGCCACGATCGTCAGCGTGGAACGCGATCCCGGCCGGGCGCGGGTGACGGCGGAGCTGTTCGCGGACCTGCCGGACGTCACGGTGGTCCACGGCGACTGGACCGAGATCCACGGCCGCGCGCCGTACGACCTGCTGGTCCTGGACGGGGGCGGGGCGGGCAAGAACGGGGCGGCGGCCGACCCGGCGCGGCTGCTCACCCCCGGCGGGACGCTCGTGGTCGACGACTTCACCCCGGCCAGGCGGTGGCCGATCCTGCACGAGGGCGAGCCCGACCTGGTCCGGCTGCACTGGCTGGAACACCCGCTGCTGGACGCCGTCGAACTGCGCCTGGCCGCCGACCTGGCCGCGATCGTCGCGGTCAGGACGCTACGCCCGTCACCGGTCCAGCCGCTCCCTGAGCGATGAGCGGACCGCCGGCCACTCCTCGGCGATGATCGAGTAGTAGGCGGTGTCCCGGACGGTGCCGTCCACGGCCCTGGCGTGCGCGCGCCGTACCCCCTCGAACCGGCCGCCGAGACGCTCGATCGCCCTCTTGGACCGCTCGTTGCGGGCGTCGGTCTTCAGGGTGACCCGCAGGACCTTCCACACCTCGAAGGCGTGGCCGAGCATGAGGAGCTTGGCCTCGGTGTTGCTCCCCGTCCGCTGGGCGGAGGCGGCCAGCCAGGTGCTGCCGATCTCGGCCACGCTGGGAACCCCCTCCGCACTGGGGACCGTACGGCCCGGCGGCCAGGACGGGGGCCAAGACCAGTAGTCGAGGTCGAGGAAGCGGGAGGTGCCGATCACCCGCCCCGAGGAGAGAGACCGGATCGCGAAGGGAAGCGCCCAACCGGTCAGCTGGTCGTCGAGGGCCGACCGGACGTAGGCGCTCATCGACGCCTCGTCCTGTGGCACCCGGGTGAAGTCGTAGGTCTCGCGGGACTCGATCGCGGCGGCGACGAGACCGCCGACGTGCTCAACGGTGAGCGGTTCCAGACATACGCGTTCACCCCGCAGGGTCACAGTCTCCGGCACATGATCCATCTTAGGCAACAGGTGTCGTACGGCCTGGCTCAGGGTTTTTCGGGACAGGTCGGGAATTCACCGGAAACCCTTTACCGAAGGCCATTGACAGGTCGAAACTCGGAGCCGCGCACCCCCTGGTTGGTATTCTCTGGGCGACATTCCTCCAAGAAAGGCACCGCCTCCCGTGCCATTCGTTCCCCGCCCTTGCGATTCTTGGGGGCATCGGTCAGGATCTTGCCCGGTGCCACGCGAGGGTGAGTGATTCACGTGAAACGTCTGTCCCTGCTCGCCGCCCTCGTCGCGGCCGGGACCTTCGTCCCCGGTACGGCCAACGCCGTCGGACCGGTCGAGCCGATGCCCGGCGAACCTCAGGAGATCCGGGGGATCGACGTCAGCAACTGGACGGGCCAGGTCGACTGGCCGTCCGTCCTCGGAGGAGGCGGCCTCTTCGCCTTCGTCTACGCCTCCGAGGGCACGAACTTCCGCAACCCCCTGTTCGCCGCGCAGGAGAGCGGGGCGGCCGGGGCGGGGCTGTTCCGGGGGGCCTACCACTTCGCCCAGCCGCACGAGTCGGGCGGCGCCGAGCAGGCGGACTTCTTCGTCGACAACGGCGGTGGCTGGAACGCCGACGGCCGGACCCTGCCGGGTGTGCTCGACATCGAGGACAATCCCTACACCAACCGGAACGGCCTGGATCACTGCTACGGCCTGGACCGGCCACGAATGGTCGCCTGGCTGAAGGACTTCACCACGCGTTACCGGGAGCGGACCGGGCGGGACGCGATCATCTACACCACCACCGACTGGTGGCGGAACTGCACGGGGGACTCCTCGGCCTTCGGCCGTAACCCGCTCTGGCTCGCCCGATGGGGAGCCGAGCCGGGGCCGCTGCCCGCGGGCTGGCTGCGTCAGACCTTCTGGCAGTTCGCGGACAAGGGAGTGCTTCCCGGCGGGCAGAACGTCTTCAACGGCAACATGACGGAGCTGAGCATGCTCGCCCAGCCCCCGGCCGAACTGGCCGCCGCGGGCAGGCCGGTCGGCAGGTACGGCTACGGCATCACGGTCCTCAACACCGGGCCGATCCCGGCGACCAGGGTCTCCGTGGTCGGCAGGACCTTCGGCGGCCGGCGGATCGTCGGGGCGAGCCCCGGCTGTGACTTCAGCGGTAGGGCGGTGCGGTGCACGATCGACGAGCTGCAGCCGCAGGGTACGACGGAGCTGAAATTCGCCACCGAGCCCATTGGGCCCATTGGGCCCGGCGACCCTGCCAAAACTCCCAAGCCCCCCAGGTCCACCAAACCCGCGAAATCCACCAAACCTGGTGAGCCCGTCAAGAACATCAGGTCCGATAAACACCCTAAGAACGATGAATCCGCTGAATCCTCTGGGCTGATCAGCCCGGAGAGGCCCATGCGGATCGGCCAGGAGGGTCACGAAGCCCTCCACGACGATCTCGGCGCGCGGGGCGCGACCACCGCCGACGCCGCGAGGCCCGACGCCCCGGAGATCGAGGAGCCGGAGGAAGGGATGAAGGTCACCATCGGCACGGTGATGGTGACCATCGACTCCGGCCGCGAGTGACTCTCGGGAGAGATCGACCGCGAGTGCCTCCCAGGAGGGATCGTGAGGCGTGCCTCCATAGTGCATACTGCAATAAAGGAGCATGCACTATGGAGGTGTGATGGCCCGCGGCCCCGACCTGGTCGGCCTGACCGTGCTCGCCCTGCTCTCGGTGCGGCCGGGTCATCCGTACGAACTGCACCGGATGATCCTGGACACGCACAAGGACTACGTGACCGGGCTGCCGCGCAGTCTCTACCACGCGATCGACCGGCTGGCCGGGGAGGAGCTGATCGTCCCGGCCGAGACCAGCAGACAGGGCCGCAGGCCGGAGCGGACGGTCTACCGGCTCACCGAGGAGGGCAGGGCGGAGCTGACCACCAGGCTCAGACGGCTGCTTGAGGAGCCGGGGCCGGACACCCGCACCCTCAACGCCGCGCTCTCCCTCATCGGGGGGCTGTCCGCGCGGGAGGCAGAGCGTGCGTTGCTGACCCGCGCCGCCGCCCTGGAGAGCGCGGTCTTCGCCTGTGACGCGTACCTGAGGAACCTGAGGGAGAGCGGGCTGCCCCCGGTGCTGACGCTGGAGCTCGAATGCGAGCGCGCCCTGCGCGGCGCCGAACTCGACTGGGTGCGCGGTGTCCTGGAGCGGCTCGCGTCGGGAGAACTCGCCTGGCCGGACCACACCGGCCCCGGCACGGCAGGAGGAACGCATGAGCAGGGCTCCACTGTGTGAGGTCGCCGGGGTGGTCGAGGCGCCGCCGGACCGGGTCGGGCGGCTGATCCTGACGGTCGGGCCGGGTCCCGTCGGCCGGGACAACGCCTGGCTGTACGCCTCCAACGAAGGCACGGTCGAGCCCTACGGCGGCACGGCCGCGCCCCGCGGTGGCGCGGCCGCGTCCTATGGAGGCACGGCCGAGGGCGGCCCACGGCGGTTCACCCTGAGGACACCGGCCCACACGATGACCATCGAGGTGACCGGCGCCACCCTGGCCGTCCAGGGCGGCTGGTGGTACCGGGGGGAACACACCGTCGAGCCGCATCCAGAGGGCACACTCCTCATCCATCGCGTCTTCAACGTCGCGGAACGGGGTCGCTGGGCCGTACCGCTGGCCAACCGGTTCTTCGCCGGCCTCGGTGACAGGACGAGGAACGGCTTCGCGGAGGGACTGCGCCGCCTCGGCCTCGAACTCGGCTGCGGGACACGCCTGCTCTGAGCCGTACGGCGAGACACGCCTTCCAGGTCATAAGAAGACACGCCTGCCCCAGGTTGTACGGCGAGACACGCCTGTCCTGTGTCATGCGAAAGGCTGAAAAATCAGTCGTGCTGGAAATGGGGCGATCGTATGCTCCCCGGCATGACCTTCACGTGGACCCCGCTGACCGGCGACGACGTGGACCGGTGGGCGGAACTGCTCACGGCGGTCGAGGCCGAAGACAGAACCGGGGACAACTACAGCCGGAGTGACCTTCTGCAGGATCTCGCCCTGGCCGATCCCGCCGAGGGCACCTGTGGAGTGTGGGACGGCGACAGACTGGTGGCCTTCGGCGTCGTCTACGCCGGGTCCGTCGCCGAGCCCGGCCACATCATGCGGACGTGGGGCGCGGTGCACCCGGCCTACCGGCGCCGTGGCCTCGGCGGGAGGCTGATGAACTGGACCCTCCAGGCGGGCCGCAGGGTCCACGAGGGGCTCTTCCCGGGCAGGCCGCTCTCGCTGCACGTCTACGTGCACGACGGCAACGAGGGGGCCGGAGCCGTGGCGCGGGCGGCGGGCATGCTGCCGGTCCGGACGTTCCACGTGATGACCCGTGACCTGGCCGCTCCTCTGCCGGAGAGCCACCTGCCGGAAGGGCTGAAGATCGTCCCCTATGGTGACGATCTTGAGGAGGCCGCCCGCGAGGTGCGCAACGCGGCCTTCGCCGACCACTGGGGCAGCACGCCGCACACGGCGGAGAGCTGGCGCGAGAAGCTCATCGGGCTGGAGGCGTTCAGCGGAAAGGACTCCTTCGTCGTCCAGGAGGAGTCGGGCAGGAGCGTCGGGATACTGCTCACCTTCTACTACGCGGCCGACACCGAGGTCACCGGAGTCCGCGAGGCCTGGGTCCAGACCGTCGCGACCCTGGAGGACTGGCGGGGCAGAGGGGTGGCCGGCGCGCTGCTCGCCCACGCCCTGGCCCACTTCCGCTCCGAGGGGTACGGCAAGGCCGCCCTCTCCGTGGACACCGGAAACGCGACCGGAGCGCCCGGTGTCTACCTTCGGGCCGGGTTCGAGGTCTCACGCGGCGCGACAGCCTACGTCGCCGACCTGTGAGACCCCTGACATGAGGACGGCCCGCGCCAGGTCGGCGCGGGCCACCCTCATGCGACGGTCAGGACAGTTTCCTGGACGCCTGGTCCGCCTTGTGCTCGGCCTTGTCGCCAAGCTTGCCCGCCTTCGCCTCGACCTTCGAGGCGGCCTCGTCCGTCAGGTCGGAGACCTTCTCCGAGGTCGCACGGGCCTTGTCCGTCGCCCACCGGGAGGCTCCGGCGGCGTTCTCCTTCATCGCGTCGGTCCACTGCTCGGAGTTCTTGCGGTACAGCGCGAAACCGACCGCGCCGACCGCGAGGCCGGTGAACAGCAGGAGCATCGGCCACTTCCTGGACCTGACAGGTGGCCGGGGATCGACCCTGCTCGCCGCCTGGGACAGCAGGGCGCTGACCTTGGGCGCTATCTGTTCCTCGAACGAGTGGGCCGCGGCGTCCAACTTCGGCGCCGCCCACTCCCTGGCCACGTAGATCTTGTCACCGGCGCTGCCACGCGCGTAGGCGGCCGCGTCGCGAGCGTGACCGGCGGCGTCCCGGGCCTGACTGGCCATCGGACCGACCTTCTCGGATGCGAGGTCGCCGACACGGTTGACCTGAGCCTTCATCTGATGCAGCCGACTGTCCGGAATCACGATCGTATGACGCTTTCCAAAAAGTGTAAGAGGCACGTTAACCTCCCCAGTTGTCTGGGCCCCGTTGCGTCCCCTTCCCGCTCGAAGGCGGATCAATCATCGCTGGTCGTGGGAGGATGCTGAGTGGATCGGCTGTCGCCGAGGCCACTGATAGATCACCTGAACGCCATGAAACTGCACATCGCAGAGGTCCTGACCACCGACATGAAGGGGGAGCCCGATCGTGGCTGAGAATCTGATCGCGACCCTGAAGACCAATCGCGGCACGGTGAAGATCCAGCTCTTCCCGAACCACGCGCCCAAGACGGTGCGTAACTTCGTCGAGCTGGCGGAGGGCACCCGCGAGTGGGTGCATCCGGAGACGGGGGAGAAGCAGCAGAACACCAAGCTCTACGACGGCACGATCTTCCACCGGGTCATCGACAATTTCATGATCCAGGGTGGTGACCCGCTGGGTGAGGGCATCGGCGGCCCGGGTTACAAGTTCGACGACGAGATCCACCCGGACCTGTACTTCAACCGTCCCTACCTGTTCGCCATGGCGAACGCGGGCATCGTCGCAGGCCGTGGCACCAACGGTTCGCAGTTCTTCATCACCGTGGTCCCCACGCCGCACCTGAACGGCAGGCACACCATCTTCGGTGAGGTCGTCGAGGGCAAGGACGTCGTGGACGCCATCGCCAAGACCAAGACCGACGGCCGCGACCGGCCCGTCGAGCCGGTCGTCCTGGAGTCGGTCACCATCGACCGCGTCCAGGGCTGAGGCTCCTGGCGGCCTCCCCGACCGGTTCTCACTGTGACGACCGTGACCGGGGAGGCCGCTGTGGCCGTACAGGGGACTTTTCCCTGGTGCGTGTGCTCAGGATCATGAATAGGCTGGCAGTCTGTGGATGACAGCACGGTCGAAGGGGCCATCGAGACGCCATGACCACACCGCCACCACCCAGCGAGCCGGAGACGGCAGCCGTTCCCACGTGTTACCGGCACCCGGGCCGCGAGACCTACGTCCGCTGCCAGCGCTGTGACCGGTCCATCTGCCCCGACTGCATGCGCGAGGCCTCGGTCGGCTTCCAGTGCCCCGAGTGCGTCGCGGAGGGCAACAAGACCGTACGGCAGGCGCAGACGGCCTTCGGCGGCAGGGCGGTCACGACCCCCAGGGCCACCTGGACACTGCTCGTCCTCAACGTCCTGGCCTACGTCGCCGAGACCCTCGCCCCCGGCCCGGTGATCTACGGCTTCCAGATGGACGCGGGCGCCGTCTACCACGGCGAGTGGTGGCGCCTGCTCACCGGTGCTTTCCTGCACGCGCCGCTGGCCAACGGCTCGTTCGCGATCACCCACATCCTGTTCAACATGTGGGCGCTCTACGTCATCGGTCCCGAGCTCGAACGGCGCCTCGGCTCACTGCGCTTCCTGGCGCTCTATCTGCTGTCCGCGCTCGGCGGGGCGGTGGCCGTCTACCTGTTCGGCATCGCCGCGGTCGGCGCCTCCGGTGCGATCTACGGCATGTTCGGCGCGCTGTTCGTGGTCTCCAGGCGGCTGGGCTACAACGCCCGCGGTGTGCTCCTGCTGATCGTCGCCAACGCGGTGATCACCTTCGCGGTCCCCGGCATCAGCTGGCAGGGGCACCTGGGCGGTCTGATCACCGGCACCGTGGTCGGCGTCATCCTCGCCTACGCCCCGCAGCGCAACCGGAACGTGGTCCAGTGGGGCGGGTGCGCCGTGGTGCTCCTCGCGCTGGCCGCGGTGGTCATGACGCTGCCGCCGTACATCTACCAGCTGCAGCTCGGTTTCCCCGGCTGATCGCTCGATCCACACCCTGATGCTTCCCCAGGGTGTGGATAAACGCTGTGGAAAAAACTAACGCCAGCGGGTGGAGAGAACCACACCGAAGATGATGAAGGCGAACCCGATCAGCAGGTTCCAGTTCTGCAGGAGGATGATGCCGGGCGCGCGGGGCGCGACGTAGTAGACGGCGATCCACAGGACCCCGATGATCCAGGAGGCCACCATGACCGGCGCCAACCAGCGCGGGCTCATCTTGACCTGCTGGGAGGTCTGCGGAGGCGTGTAAACCGCCTTCTTACGGGTCTTGGGCTTGGGCACTGGGGCTCTCCTGCGTCAACCCTGCGCGGTCGGATCATGCGCAGGCCGTGTCAACTAGCGTAGTCGCTGGTGGCGAAGACCCGAGTAAGAATAGTCGGGACACCCATGTCATGGCGATCCCATAGCGTGCCATAACCGCGCAAACCTTGGTTCAACGCCGTGATTTCCTCCGGTTGTGATGGATTCGCCGTCATTACCGTGAGCCCGTGAGAGCCATACTGCGGGTTTCCGGAGAAGTGAGCATGACCGCCGGGGTGGTCGTGTTGTTCTTCTGCGCGTACCTGCTGTGGGGAACGGGGTCCTACACGGCGCGGCGGCAGGCGGAGCTGCGCGAGGGCTTCCGCGCCGGCCTTCCCACGCTCACGGCCCTGCCCGGGGCCCCGCCTGCGGTCCCACCCGGGACCGGGGTCCGTCCCGTCCAGGAGCGGCTGCCCGCCTGGTTCAGGAAGGGGGACGCGCTGGCGCTGCTCAGGATTCCCCGGTTCGGCGCGGACTACGAGTACGCCGTCGTCGAGGGCGTCGGTTGGGACCAGCTGCGGACGGGGCCGGGGCACTACCCGGGCACCGCCCTACCCGGCGAAGTAGGAAATTTCGTGCTTTCTGGTCATCGAACCACTTATGCGGCGCCGTTCAACAGGCTCGGGGAACTGCGCCGGGGCGACGAGATCGTGGTGGAGACCCGGCAGGCCGGCTACACCTACCGGGTCACCGGCGAGCGCGTCGTCGACCCGGGACAGGTGGACGTCATCGCCCCCGTCCCCGGCGTGCCGGGCCGCAGACCGACCAAGGCCGTGATCACGCTGTCCACCTGCCATCCGGAGTACTCCGCCGCCCAGCGGCTCATCGTCTCCGGCGAACTCGTCCGGCGCGAGGACCGCCGGGGATAGGACGACCGACATGTACGGCAGGCTCTGGCGTTCGCTTCCCGGCCCCCTCGCGGTCAGGACGCTCACCCTCGTGGTGCTCGTGGCGGCGACGGCCGCCCTGCTGTGGTTCGTCGTCTTCCCCTGGGTCGAACCCCGCCTGCTCCTCGACCCCGCCCTCCCGGACCGCTGAGCCGTACGGCACGGAACCGCCGTGCAAGGGGCCGTACGAGGGGCCGAGGAAAGGCCGGAGAAAACTCCGGCGAACCCGTGTAACGCTCACGATGCCCTGAACGACTAACCAGTGAGCCCTTCCGCCATCGCCCCCGAGTGGCGGAAGGGCTCTTCTCCTTTCCTGAGACCGGAGACGCCAACGGTTTCCGGAGCCGGGAACGCCCTCCGGAGGCGGGAACGAACGAGGACCCCCGCCAGACGGCGGAGGTCCTCAGGGAAAACCCAGGTCAGAGGCTCAGCTCAGGTCTCCGTCACCGGAGTTGTCGAAGATCGAGCCGTCGTCGGTCTCCGTCGGCTCAGGGTCAGGCTGCTGGTCGTCGGTGGGCTGCTCGTCGGGATAGTCGGTGGTCGGCTGCTCGGTCGGCTGCGGGGGCTGCCCGCTGGAGACGAGCAGTGTGATCGTGGTGCCGGGGTTCAGCTTGGTGCCCGCCTGGGGAGCCTGGCTGAGGACGGTGCCCTCCGGCAGGTCGCTCGGCTGCTCGACCACCTTGGTCTTGAAGCCCGCGTCCTTGAGCATCCGGGTGGCGTCCTCGACCGTGAGGTTGGCCACGCCCGGCACCTCGACGGCCTCCTTGGGCACGTAGATCCGGACTGTGCTCTCCTTGGCCGCCTTCTCACCGGCCGCGGGGTCGGACTGGAACACCTTGCCCTGCGGGCGGCTGGACACCTTGCTCTGCACGCTGACCTTGAAGCCCTTGTTCTCAAGGGCCGAGGTCGCCTCCTCGACGGTCATGTTGAGCACGTCGGGCACCTCGACCTTCTCGATGCCCTTGGAGACCTTCAGGGTGACCACGGTGTTCTTGTCGACCTCGGTGGTCGCGGCCGGGTCGGTGTCGATGACCGTGTCCTTCGGCAGCTTGTCGTCGAAGGTCTCCTCGATCTTCACCTGCAGCCCGAGGTCGGTCAGCGTCTTCTTCGCCGCGGCGACGGTCTGCGTGGCCAGCTCGGGGATCTTCACCTTCGTCGCCGCGGTGTTGCCGCCCGGCGCGCTCAGGAACATGTAGCCGACGCCGATGAAGGCACCGATGATCAACAACGGGACCAGGATCCACGCCGCCGTCTTGACCGCGGTGTTTCCGCTCTGCTGGCGGCGACGGCCGCGTTCCGGCCTGCCGCCGTCCTGCTGGCCGTACTCGTAGGGGGGAACCGCGGTGGTGCGCTGGGTCGAGGGGCCCTCGGGCATCGGGGCCTGCTGCTGCATGGTGCGGGTGGCCCCGCCGTAGCCGCCTGCGGCCATGGCCGTCGTCTGGGCGTCGGTCGGCATGCCCGACATGGCCCGCTGGATGTCGGCCCGCATCTCCGCCGCGCTCTGGTAGCGCTGCGCCGGGTCCTTGGCCATCGACTTCAGCACGATGGCGTCGGCCCACGCGGGGATTTCGGGGTCGATCTGCGAGGGCGGGATCGGGTCCTCGCGCACGTGCTGGTAGGCGATCGCGACGGGGGAGTCACCGGTGAAGGGCGGCTGCCCGGTCAGCAGTTCGTACAGCACGCAGCCGGTCGAGTACAGGTCGCTGCGCGCGTCGACCCGCTCACCACGGGCCTGCTCCGGCGACAGGTACTGGGCGGTTCCGATGACCTGCGCGGTCTGCGTCATGGTCGCGGCCGAGTCGGCCATCGCGCGGGCGATGCCGAAGTCCATGACCTTGACGTCGCCGTTGCGGGTGATCATGATGTTCGCCGGCTTGATGTCCCGGTGGACGATCCCGCCACGGTGGCTGTAGTCGAGCGCCCGCAGGATGCCGTCGACCAGCTCGGCCGCGCGCTCCGGCATCAACCGCCGGTCGGCGCGCAGCAGGTCGCGCAGCGTGCGACCGTCGACGTACTCCATCACGATGTACGGCACCGGCGCGCCGTCCGTCACGTCCTCACCCGTGTCGTAGACCGCGACGATGGACGGGTGGTTCAGTGACGCGGCGGACTGCGCCTCGCGGCGGAAACGGGCCTGGAAGATGTGATCCCTGGCCAGGTCCGCGCGAAGGGTCTTGATGGCGACGATCCGATCCAGCCGGATGTCTCGTGCGCGGTAGACCTCGGCCATGCCGCCACGCCCGACGACGCCGTCAAGCTCGTAGCGATCGCCGAGGCGTCGGGGCTGAGTCATTTCCTGCACTGTCCCTTACCGTTCATCTTGGGTGCCGCTGGCCTCTTGGGCCACCGGTGTCCATCTTCGACCTGTTGCCACATCACGTCTCCCCGGTCGGCTCATTCGTTTCGCCGGTTGTGGGGCTACTGCTCGGGGTGGGGCTGGGAGTCGCCGGCGGGCTCGTGGTGGGCGTCGGGGTCGGGGTGGACGGACTGGGGCTGGGCGATGGTGACGTCGTCGGCCGGACGCTCGGAGAGGCCGATGTGCTTACCGTAGCCGAAGGCGTGGGCGTAGTCCTGACCGACTTTGTCGGAGCCACCGGCGGTCTCGTCCACGCGGGCTTCGTTTTGCGTGGCTTGACGGCAGGGGTCCTGGTCACCGAGGCGGTCGTCGGAATGACCGGTTCTGGTGGGCCGGTGTGGCCCGCGGGAACCGTCGCGTCCCTCACCACCAGGGTGCCGAGCCCGAAGGCGGCGGCGCATCCCGCGACCGCGGCGACGACCATCGTCGTGCGCCGCAGCGCCGTACGACGCCGGGAGACCCGGGTGATCTCCGGAGAGGACGGCTGGGCGGGCTGGGACGGCGGGGTCGCGGGCGTCGCGTCGGGCAGGGGCGGGGTGACCGGGGCTGCGGAGATCTCCCTCGGCCACTCGCCCGCGGGCTCGGGACGCCACCCGGCCGGATCGGTGAGCATGGCCAGGTCGGAGGAGTCGGAGACCGCGCCGGCCGTCACGACGCCGCGCAGCGTCGTCGCCCGCTGGACCAGTTCGCCCGCGCTCTCCGGGCGCAGCGTCGGGTCCTTCTCCAGACACGCCATCACCAGGTCGCGCACCACCAGCGGAACGCTCAGCGGCAGCGGCGGAGGGGTGGCGTTGATGTGCATGAGCGCGACCGCCACCTGGGTGTCCGCGACGAACGGCGGCCTGCCCGCCAGGCACTCGTAGGCCACCACGCCCAGCGAGTAGATGTCGGTCGCGAAGGTCAGCGGCGAGCCCGAGGCCTGTTCCGGGCTGAGGTATTGGGCGGTGCCGAGCACCGTGCCGGTCAGGGTCACCGGCGCGGCCTCAAGCGCCCTGGCGATGCCGAAGTCGGTGATCTTGATCACCCCGGCCCCGGTGACGAGCAGGTTGCCGGGCTTGATGTCGCGGTGGATGATGCCCGCGTTGTGCGCGGCCCGCAGCCCCTTGGCGGTCTGGTGGATCACGTCGAGGGTGACCTCGGTCCCCAGGGCGCCGTCGCGGGACAGGATGTTCGCCAGCGACTCGCCGGGCACCAGCTCCATGACGAGGTAGGCGACGTCCTCCGCCTCGCCGTAGTCGAAGACCTGCGCGATGGCCGGGTCGGCGAGCCGCGCCGCGAACCTGGCCTCCATCCTGAAGCGGTCACGGAAGGTCGAGTCGGAGGCCACGTGGCTGCGCAGCAGCTTGACCGCGACCTCCCGGCCGAGAAGTTCGTCCTTCGCCCGCCACACCTCGCCCATGCCGCCCGTAGCGATCCGCCCGAGCGGGCGGTATCGGCCTCCGAGCAGGGCGGTCATCTGCCCAGCACCGCTTCCATCACGCTCTTGGCGATCGGGGCGGCGGTGTGACCGCCGGAGGCGTCGTCACCGGCGCTGCCCGACTCGACGATGAGCGCCAGGGCGACCTTGGGGTCCTCGGCGGGGGCGAAGGAGATGAACCACGCGTGCGGAGCCCTGCCCTTGACGGTCTCGGCGGTGCCGGTCTTGCCCGCGACGGAAACGCCGGGGATCTGCGCCGCGTTGGCGGTGCCGTTGCTGACGACGCTGACCATCATCTCCGTCAGCTTGTTCGCGTTCTCCTCGCTCATCGCGGTGGACAGCTTGTCGGGGTCGGCCGAGTCGATCTCGCCGCCCTCGGCGTCGGCGATCTTGTTGACAAGGTACGGCTTCATGACCACGCCGTCGTTGGCGATGCCCGCCGCGACCAGAGCCATCTGCAGCGGCGTCATCTGGTTGCTGCGCTGGCCGATCGAGGTCTGGGCCAGGGCGGCCAGGTCCTCCTCGGGGCCGATCCCGCTGCCCGCGACGTCCATCGGGATCTTCAGCGGATCGCCGCCGATGCCGAACTTCTCGGCCTGCTCCTTCAGCGCGTCGTAACCCAGGCTCATCGCGATCTTGGCGAACGGGGTGTTGCAGGAGCGTTCGAGGGCGAAGGTCAGTGTCACCCGGCCAGAGCCGCACGCGGCGCCGCCGTAGTTGGGCAGGTCGGCGCTGGTGTTGGGCAGGTCGAGCACCTGCGGCGCGTCCACCTGCGTCTGCGGGCCGACGCTGTCGTCGCTGGCGAGGTAGGCCGCCAGGGTGACCACCTTGAAGGTCGAGCCCGGCGGATAGCTGCGCTCGATCGCCCGGTCGACCAGCGGTTTGTCCTCGTCCTTGTCGAGCTTGTTGTAGGCCTTGTTGACCGTGGCCTTGTCCGGGCCGACCAGCGTGTTGGGGTCGTAACTGGGGACCGAGACCATGGCGAGGATCGCGCCCGTCTTCGGCTCGATCGCGACCAGGGCGCCCTTCTTGCCGCTGGCGCTCAGCGCCCGGTAGGCCGCCTCCTGCGCCCTGGGGTTGATCGTCAGGTCGACGTTGGCGCCCTTGGTCCGCTCACCCGTGATCAGGTCGAGGCCGCGCCGGATCAGCAGGTCGGGGCTTGAGCCGTTGAGCAGCGGGTTCTCCGCGGCCTCCATGTCGCGCTCGCTCTCCGGGGCGAAGAACCCGGTGATGGGCGCGTAGACCTTGCCGCCCGGATAGCGCCGCTGGAAGCGGAACTGGTTGTCACCGGTGTCCACGGACTCGGCGAGCACCTTGTCGCCCGCGGTGATCCGGCCCCGCTCGACCTCGTAACGGGCGTAGAAGTTGCGGACGTTGTGCGGGTCGGAGCGCAGCCCGTCGGCCCGTACGGCCTGCAGGTAGTTCACGTTGAGCATGAGCAGGCCGAACATCACCAGGCAGGCCACGGCAACGCGCTTGAGGGGAGCGTTCATCGCTGGAACACCTGCGTCATTCCTTCGTCCTGGATGGCCTGGGGCGGGGGCTTCCTGGCACTGTCCGACATGCGTACCAGCAACGCGATAAGGATCCAGTTAGCCAGCAGCGCCGAACCACCCTGGGACATGAAGGGGGTGACCAGGCCGGTCAGCGGGATCAGGTTGGTCACGCCGCCGACGATGATGAAGACCTGCCAGGCCAGGATGAACGAAAGACCGCCGGCCAGCAGCTTGGAGAACGGGTCGCGGGCCACGATCGAGGTGCGCAGGCCGCGTTCGACGATCAACGCGTAGATCATCAGCAGCGCCATCAGGCCGGTCAGTCCGAGTTCCTCGCCGGTGGCGGGGAAGATGAAGTCGGAGAAGGCCAGCGGGATCTTGTAGGGGTACCCCTGGCCGAGTCCGGTGCCGACGATGCCGCCCTGCCCCATCGCGAACAGACCCTGAAGGAGCTGGAAGCTGCCGCCGGGCTTGTCGTACAGGGCGGGGTCGTAGGGGTGCAGGTAGACGGTGAAGCGGTCCTGCACGTGGCTGAAGAGCATCCCGGCCAGGATCGCGCCGCCGACGAAGAGCAGGATGCCGATCAGCACCCACGAGGTGCGCTGGGTCGCGATGTAGAGCATCGCGATGAACGTGCCGAAGATCAGCAGCGAGGATCCGAGGTCCTTCTGCATCACCAGTACGGCCAGGCTGAAACCCCAGGTGATGAGGACCGGGCCGAGGTCGCGGGCACGGGGCAGGTCGATGAACAGCAGCCGTCGCCCGGCCAGTGCCAGCACGTCACGCTTGGCGACGAGGTAACCGGCGAAGAAGATGACCAGCGCGAGCTTGGCGAACTCGGCGGGCTGGAGACTGGCGCCGCCGACGCCGATCCAGATGCGGGCGCCGTTGATCTCCTTGCCGAGGAACGGGATGAGCGGGGAGACCAGCAGGAGCAGGCCCGCCGCTCCCGCGGTATAGGTCAGACGCTGCAGCGCGCGGTGGTCGCGCAGCACGATCAGCGTCACGGAGAACAGAACGACGCCGACGCCGGTCCACACGAGCTGGTTGGTCGCCGAGGCCCCCGGCATCTTCGCCTGCTCCATGCGGTAGATCATCACCAGGCCGAGCCCGTTGACCACGGTCACCAGCGGCAGGATCAGCGGGTCGGCCCAGGGGGCGAACTTCGCCAGCACGAGGTAGGCGGCCAGCATGAATCCGCCGAGGCCGAGGCCGTAGGTGAGCATGCCCGCGGGAACCCGGCCGTCGATGGCCAGGCCCACGTTGGCGTAGGCGCCCATCACGATCACGACCGCGAAGGCGAGCATCACCAACTGGGCCACTCGCCGTTTGGCGGGCAGGGGGACGAGCTCGACGCTTGGGGTGCTCATATATCTACTTTGTCGGGTCCGGGGTGGGAGTGCCGCTCGACTGGGGGGTCTGCTTGTCCTTCCCGGTCGCCTTCGGGGTGGGTTCGGGCTTCTGGGAGGGTGTCGAGGACTTCAGCTCCGCGATCTTCTTCAGGCCCGCCTCGACGCTGGGGACGGGGATGCCGTCGCGTACCTGGCCCTGCTGGAACGCGCCAAGGGTTGAGATCGACTCCGTGGTGCTCCGGGCGACGTCGAAGAGCTGGAAGGGGCCGAGGTTGGTTTTCACGCCTTGGAAAACCACGATCTCGTCACCTTTAGCTCCCACGAAATATTGATCTTCAAGCCATTGTGTCCCGAAATACCACCCTAGGCTGCCACCGACGAGGACGACGCCGCCCACCGAGGCCAGAAGCGGCCACAGACGGCGGCGCCTGACCGGCCGTGCCGCCGCCCTGGCGACGGGTTCGTCGAACTCGTCGTCGGTGATGACCGGCTGCGGCATGGTGACGACGCCCGCGTGGCCCACGTGGCCGGCGGGGGCGTCCGACGGGGAGGGCTGCCTGATGGACCCGGCGGCACCGACGACGGCCGCGTCGACGGGCAGGGCGGTCCCCTCGTCGACGTCGAGCACGTCGGCGAGCACACAGGTGATGTTGTCGGGACCACCTCCCCGGTTGGCCAGGTCGATGAGCGCGCGGACCGCGGCCTCGGGGTCGTCGATCGTGGACAGCGCCTGGTGCAGCGTCTCGGCGCTCACCACCCCGGACAGGCCGTCGGAGCACAGCAGGTAGCGGTCGCCGATCTGGGCCTCGCGCAGGGACAGGTCGGGCTCGACCTCGCCGCTGCCGTCGAGTGCCCGCAGCAGGATCGACCGCTGGGGATGGGTGGCGGCCTCCTCCTGGGTGATCCGGCCGTCGTCGACCAGCGACTGCACGAGAGTGTGGTCGTGGGTGATCTGGTACAGCTCGCCGGAGCGCAGCAGATAGGCGCGTGAGTCGCCGACGTGGACCAGTGCCACCCTCGTGCCCGACCACAGCATGGCGGTCAGCGTGGTGCCCATGCCCTTGAGGCTGGGGTCGCCGCCGACCATCTGGTGGAGTCTGCGATTGGCGTCCCTGACCGCCGCCTCGATGGCGCCGAGCAGGTCGACACCCTGGGTGTCCTCGTCGAGGGAGGACATCGCGGCGATGGCGACCGAGCTGGCCACCTCGCCGTGCGCGTGGCCGCCCATGCCGTCGGCGACGGCGAGCAGTCGGCCGCTTGCGTACGCCGAGTCCTCGTTGCCTTCACGCAGGAGGCCGACGTCCGAGCGGGCGGCGTAACGGAGTGCGATGGTCATTTGCGCAATTCGATGACGGTCTTACCGATGCGGATCGGAACACCGAGCGGCACCGGAGTCGGACGGGTGACTTTGGAGCGGTCGAGGTATGTTCCGTTGGTAGAACCGAGATCTTCCACGATCCACTGACCGTCCTGGGGGAAGAGCCGGGCGTGCCGGCTGGAGGCGTAGTCGTCGCTGACCACCAGGGTGGCGTCGGTCGCCCTGCCGATGGTGATCGGAGTCTCCGACAGGGTGATGGTCGTGCCCTGCAGGGGGCCGCCGGTGACGACCATCTGCCGGGGCTCCCCCTTCCTGGGCTTGGCGACGACGGGCTTGGCGGCCTTGGGGGCCTTGCGGGCGGGGATCGGCGCACCGGCGCGTGATCCGAACAAGTCTGTCCGGATCACACCTACCGCGGCGATCACGAAGAACCACAGCACCGCCAGGAACGCGAGGCGGATCAGTAGCAGCGTGAGCTCGGACATGAACCGTCTGTTTACCTTTAATCGCGCCGGAAAACCAGAGTCGTCCGCCCCAGCGTCACGCGAGTGCCGTTCTGGAGCTCGACCCGGCGCACCGGCTGGCCGTTGACGAAGGTGCCGTTCGTCGAGCCCAGGTCGACGAGCACGACCTGCGGCCCCTCGACCCGGAGCTCGGCGTGGTGCCGGGAGACCCCGGGGTCGACCAGCCGAAGATCGCAGTCGGTGCCCCTGCCGAGCAGGGTCACCGGGGTCGTCAGGTCGAAGGAGCGCTGGCCCTGCGGGTCGTCCTGGGTGGAGACCAGCAGACGGGGGCGTCCGTTGAAGGCGTGGGGCCGGGCAGGAGGTACGTCGCTCACCGGCTGACGGATCTCGTCCTGCTCGACCGTCGCCCCGCGGATCACCCCGGAGCGGATGCGGAACAGGCCGACGGCCAGGTCCTCGGCCGTCTCGAACCGGACCCGCACGGGGCCGACGAAGGAGTAGCCCTGTTCCTTGGCGTACTCCCTGGCGAGGTTGGCCAGTTCGTGGCTGATGCTGTCGGCGTAGACGTCGAGGCGCTCGCTGTCGGTCGTCGACAGCTCGACCACGAAGTCGTTCGGCACGAGGGTCCTGCCCTGCGCGACGATCGCCGCCCGTTCGTCCATCTCCCGCTGGACCGCGCTGGCCACCTCGACCGGCTGAAGGTCGGATTTGAACGCCCGCGCAAAGGCCCCCTCAACCAGACCTTCGAGCCTCCGCTCGAAGCGCTGAAGGACTCCCACCGGGTCCCTCCCTTCTTCCGTCTATGTAGGTCACGGCCGCCCGGGGCTGTTCCTCGCTCTCTCGCGCCCCTGCTGCTCCGCTCGCGTCTAGGAGGATCGTATCCGGGTTCGTGGGTATCGGCTGATCCGTGCTAATGTTTCAGCGCACCCAACAAGGGCGGGTGGCGGAACGGCAGACGCGCACGGTTCAGGTCCGTGTGTCCGAAAGGACGTGAGGGTTCAAATCCCTCCTCGCCCACTCGATCAAGACCCCGGTCGCGAAAGCGCCGGGGTCTTTTCGTTGCCTCTGGGGCGCTGTCGCGCATCGGGACCGTCCGAAGGGTGGCGGTTGCGGGCTGGTCGGTGATCAAACTAGTCGTTCGCTTCCTCGTGGAGAAGTCCCGGTCACTCGAATATGTAGCGCCCTGCCCTTTCTGGCCGCTTTCGACCTGCTTGCAGGCGTCCGTACGGCAAGGCTGATTACGCTGACAGAGAAACGGGCCGGTGGGAGGACGTCTCCCACCGGCCCGAGTGCTCCAAAGATCTACCGTGCGGCCAGCACCCGCATGTCCAGCAGCTCGCCGAGCAGGTCGGTGAGGCTGACCATGCCGGCCACCTTCTCCCCGTCGGTCACCAGGCCCACGTGGGCGTGGGCCTCCTGCAGGGCGGAGACCGCCTCGGGGATCGTGGTGTCCCGGCCGAGGAGCGGCACCGGGCGGGCCAGCTCCGCAGGGGAGGCCTCAGGGCGGACCAGGGCGTCCCTGACGTGCAGTACGCCCAGGACCTCGCCGGGCCGTTCCGAGGTCACCAGCAGGCGCAGGTGCCCGCTCTCCGCGGCGACCTCGCGAACCTGCTCGCCGGTGGCGTCCCCGGGGACGCACGCCACCCGTGCCAGGGGCAGCGCCAGCCGTTCGATGGGCTGCTGGTGCACTCGCAGGGCCCGGGTGAGCAGGTCGTGCTCGGCGCGGTCGAGCAGGCCCATCCGGCCCGACTCACCGACCAGCATCGCCAGCTGGACCGGGGTCCTGGTGGTGGCCAGCTCGTCCCTCGGGCGCACGCCGAACAGGCCGAGCACCCCGTTGGTCAGGCCGTTGAGCCCGGCCAGCACCGGGCGGACCACCCGGGTGAAGGCGCGGAATGGCAGGGCCAGGCCCATCGCCGCGATCTCGGGGTGGGTCAGCGCCCACGACTTGGGGGCCATCTCGCCGACCACCATGTGCAGGAAGGTGATCACCGCGAGCGCGATCACCAGCGAGATGGGCACCTGCAGCGACTCGGGCACGCCGATCGCTCCGAAGACCGGTTCGAGCAGGTGCTCGACGGCGGGCTCGGTCACCATGCCCAGGCCCAGGGAGCACAGCGTGATGCCCAGCTGCGCCCCGGCCAGCATCAGGGACAGCTCCCTGCCCCCTCGTACGGCGGCGCGGGCGGCCACGCGGGTCATCCTGCCGCCCCTGCCCGCGAGCTCCTCAAGACGGTGCCTGCGGGCCGAGATGACCGCGAACTCGGCGGCCACGAAGAAGGCGTTGCCGATCAGCAGCGCGACGCCGAGCAGTAGGGCCCCGGTGGTGCTCATCGGCCGTTCACCGCCTGCCTGCGCTCGTTGGGCCGGGGTACGGCCAAGGCGTGTTCCCCGCTTTCTGAGGAGTCCTCGGCTAAGTCGGCCCGCTCGGGAGCGGGGAAGGCCAGCCGTACCCACTCGGGGACCCTGCGGTGGACCGAGAGCACGGTGAGGGTGGCCTCGGCCTCCTGCTCGCCGTCGTCGTCGAGCGGGTCGCTCTCCAGGGCCAGGGTGACGGTGACCCGGTCGCCGGGCTCGGCCATCCTGCCAAGGGTGGCCAGGACCAGGCCCGCGACGGTGTCGTAGTCGTCGCTCTCGGGCAGCGAGAGCCTGGTCGCGCGCTCGATCTCGTCGAGTCTGAGCGTGCCGGGCAGGTCCCAGGTGCCGTCGTCGTTGGCGACGACCCCCGCGGGCTCCGGGTCGTTCTCGTCGACCAGTTCGCCGACCAGTTCCTCGGCGAGGTCCTCGACGGTGACGACGCCCGCGAGCCCGCCGTACTCGTCGATGATGCAGGCCAGGTCGTCCATGGCGGCGCGCATGCGTTCGAGCACGACCGGCAGCGGCAGCGAGTCGGGGACCAGCAGGGCCGGGCGGGTGACGAGCTCGATCGGGCCGTCGGTCACGCGGGACCTCAGCAGCTCCCTGACGCCGGTGACCCCGGCGACCTCCTCGCCGTTGTCGTGGCGCAGCACCGGGTAGCGGGAGTGGCCGTGTTCGGCGACGGCGTCGAGCAGGTCGGAGATGGGGCGCTCGGCGCGCAGCAGCACCAGCCTGGGCCGCGGCACCATGACGTCCTCAGCGGTGCGGTCGCCGAACTCCAGCGCCCGTTCGAGCAGGTCGGAAAGGCGCGGCGGCAGGGCGCCGGAGGTCGCGGACTCGGAGATGATCCGTGACAGCTCCTCCGGGCTGGCGCCGTGCTCGACCTCCTCGATCGGCTCGACGCCGACCTTGCGCAGCAGGCCGGTCGCGGCGGAGTCGAACAGCCGGATCACCGGACCGGCGATCCTGAGGTAGACGAGCGTCGAGCGGGCGAGGAACTTGGCGACAGGCTCGGGCCGGGCGATACCGAGGTTCTTCGGGGCGAGTTCGCCGAAGACCATCTGGATGATCGTCGCCACGGCGACCGCCAGCGCGATCGCCACGCCGGGCACGGCGGCCGAGGGCACCCCGGCCCCTTCGAGAGGGGGGCGCAACACGGTCGCGATGGCCGGTTCCGAGATGAAGCCGACCAGCAGCGCGGTCACGGTGATGCCGAGCTGCGCGCCGGAGAGCATGAAGGACAGGCGTCCCGTCACCGTGAGCGCGCGTTCGGCCGCGGCGTCGCCGGCGTCGGCCTGCTCACGCAGAACGCCCCGGTCGGCGGCGACGAAGGCGAACTCCTGGGCGACGAAGTAACCGGTCGCGAGAGTGAGGAGCAGTACGGCCAGCAGGCCGAGAACCGTGTTCACCGGGTCCTTCCCCCGGCTGGGTCAGTGGTTCCCGTGCGTTCGCACGGGCAGGTACTCCACGGGTCCGAAGTGGACACGATCTTCCTTTCGAGCAGCGGTCGTCCTCTACGGTAACGATCCACGTGGGGGCCGATGTTTCCAGATCGGCCGACGATCCCATAGTTGGTTGATAACCACCCTTATATGTACTTATCCATAGCGAAAGCTTGGGCACACGCCTACGTGCGCCGGGACCGCGACGTAGCGTCGATAATGACGGTCTCATCGTGACTTCGAGAGGTGGCGGGAATACGACGTGGGCGACTGGACCGAGGACGACGACCGCACCCGTGCCCTGCGGCCGCCGACGCCGGGCCCCGCGTCGCCGCGAGCGGCGGGCCAGCCCGCCTATCCGGCGCAGGGTTCCCCCAGGAACGTTCCCGGCGAGGAGCCAAGGGCCACCTCCCGGGTGTACGGCAAGCCCAGACAGGGATCGGGCAAGGTCAGGCCCCTGCAGCCCTCCCCAGGAGGCCCCGGCGAGCCGCCCTCGGGCTCGGGAGGCGCCCCCAGACGGTCGTGGCGGCCGAAGCGGCCGGGCAGGCTGGCCGTACAGATCCTGGTCGGGTTGCTCGTGGTGCTTCTGGTGGTCGCGATCGGCGGCTACTTCACGATCAACTCGCGGCTGAAGCGGGTGGACGCGCTCGGCGACTATGAGGGCCGTCCCGCCGACACCCCCGGCACCAACTGGCTGCTGGTCGGCTCCGACAGCCGCCAGGGCCTGACCAAGGCCCAGCGCAAGAAGTTCGCCACCGGTTCGGCCGTGGGGCGCAGGACCGACACGATGATGCTCCTGCACATCCCCGACACCGGTGACCGCCCGACCCTGGTCAGCCTTCCGCGTGACTCCTACGTGCCGATCGACGGCCACGGCCGGGGCAAGCTGAACTCGGCCTACGCCTTCGAGGGCGGCCAGAAACTGCTGCCCAAGACCGTCGAGCAGGTGACCGGCATCCGGATCGACCACTACATGGAGATCGGTTTCGGAGGCTTCGTCGGCATCGTGGACGCCATCGGCGGCGTCGAGATCGACGTCAAGCAGGACATCAAGGACCACAAGGCCGGGATCAACCTGAAGAAGGGCCGCCAGGTGCTGGACGGCGGGACCGCCCTCGGCTACGTCCGGACCCGCGCGACCGGCGCCATCCCCGACTTCGAGCGGACCCAGCGTCAGCGCCAGTTCTTCTCCGCCGTGGTGAAGAAGGCGGCCAGCCCCGGAGTGCTGCTCAACCCCTTCACCTCCATCCCGCTCGCCCTCAGCGCCGCGGACTCGGTCGAGGTCGGCGAGGAGACCGGCACCTTCGACCTGCTCTCCCTCGGACTGGCGATGGGCGACAACCCGATCACGACCGTCGTCCCCGTCGGCTCCCTGCCGACCATCAACGGCCAGGCCGTCGTCCAGTGGGACCGGGCCAAGGCGCTGCGCATGTTCAAGGCCCTCGCCGAGGACAAGCCGGTCCCTCAGGACGTCCTGGGCAAGTGACTCACCCGGAGGCGGGGGGGGGGGGGGGCGCCCCCCCCCCCCCCCCCCCCCCCCCCCCCCCCGGGGGGGCCCCCCCCCGGGGGGGGGCCCCCCGGGGGGGGGGGGGGGGGGGGCCGAAGAGCACGACAGAGGGGGTGGACAGCGCGGTGGCCAGGTGCGCGACCCCGGTGTCCCCGCACACCACCAGCCGTGCCGTCCCGACCA
>NZ_JBEXZT010000035.1:0-68721 GCF_040631275.1 Streptosporangium sp. NPDC020145
CGGGCGTTGAGCTCCGCGGCGGTCAGGCGGGTGGTGCCGCAGACCACGGCTTCGGCGCCGGGGTCCGCCGCGACCCGCGCCTCGAACAACCGGGCGAGACTCTCACGGCGGGAAAGCGGGTTCATCGGGCCTCCTGGTTCATGACACGGCGACCAGGGAGCCGCCCGGCCGCCGACGGGACGGAACACGCCGGGCACGACCGGGAGCGGGAGCTCTTCTCATAAGACCGGGAGACCTTCCCGCGACGCCGAGAGGCCGCGGGGCCGCATGTCGGTCCAGTTCGCCTCGACGAATTCAAGACAGTCCCGGCGGCTGCTTTCCCCGAGCGCCACCTCCCATCCCCTGGGAATTTCCTGGGAAAAAGGCCACAGGGAGTGCTGGCCCTCACCGTTGACCAGGACGAGGTAGCGCCCGTCTTCGTCCTCGAATGGATTGCTCATGGAAACTCCGTACTCTGGTGTGGTCCTTGGCGCCGACGCCGGGAGAACGCCGGAAGGACATCGGTGGAACGCCGGGAGGGCATGAACCACACCGCCCCCGGTAAGCTCGCGTTTGAATTCGGATTCGCCCGCGAGAGGAAAGTCAGAGAAGTCCGTCCCGTGTCCGCCCGGACGGTCACCCCTGGTAACCGGGCGTACGGCCGCCCTATACGAGCGGCGTGGGGCCGGAAGGAGAAGACCGGGGAGTCGCTCAGGAGGGCGGCGAGGCCGTACGGCACCTGCGACGCGCGGAATTTCTGAGGACAGGGCCGGGAAGAGCGCGGAACCGCGCCGAGGGCCGGGGGGAGGAAATGCCGTTTCCATCCTCGAATGGATTGCTCATGGAAACTCCGCGCTGTCGGATGCGGGTTTGTGAATCGTCTGGTCGGCCGGGCGCAGGATCGTCGCGTGACGCCGGGTGCCGACTGGCAACCCCGCTTTGCCATTGATGCTCCAAAAGCGGAGTATGCCCTCAGGTCCCATACAATTGTCAACCCTTGACAAAGGTTCCGGGCGGAGAAACAATCCACTGCCGGATGACGTCCGGCGGGAGGCCGGCGCTTCCCGAGGAGAAACGGAAGAACGATGGCCGAGCGTGCGCCGCTGCCCTATGCCCATCTACGCCGGGTTCCGGCGTTCGACGTCGTCAGCGACGACCTCGTGGACGGCGGGGTCCTGCCCGACGCGCACGTCTACGAGTCCGGCAACCTCTCCCCGCACCTGCGCTGGTCCGGCGCCCCCGAGGGGACGCTGAGCTACGCGGTCACCTGCTTCGACCCCGACGCGCCCACCTGCAGCGGCTGGTGGCACTGGCTGCTGGTCGACATCCCGGCGGAGGTGACCGAGCTGCCGCGCGGAGCGGGCAGCGGTGACATGAAGGGTCTGCCGGGCGGCGCGATCCACGGACGAAACGACTACGGCACCTTCGACTTCGGCGGGGCCGCCCCGCCTCCCGGGCCACCGCACCGCTACGTCTTCGCCGTCCACGCCCTCGGCGTGCGGAGCGCCGAGGTCACCCCCGACCAGACGGCCGCGATCTTCTCCGGCACGATCAACCACCACGCCCTGGCCCGCGCGGTGCTCACCGTCGAGTACGGGATCTGAGACCCTCCCCGTGGAGGGCGGTCACCGGCCTGACGGCTCCGTCCGCCACGGCAGGACCGCGCAGTCGCCGTCGGTCCCGGCCATGATGCGCCTCAGATGGGGGGCCGACGGGCTGATCGCGAACCGGCGCCGGGCGGCGAGCAGCAGCGGCAGGTCGGCCGCGCTGTCGGAGTAGGCGTAGCCGAAGGGCACCGGTATCCCCGCCGCCCGCAGCATGAGCACCTTTCCCTCACCGAGGCAGCGCTCGCCGACCACGAGCCCGCCGAGCCTCCGCCTCTCCCGGGTGGCGACGATCTCCACGCCGTCCAGCCCGAGCTCGGCGCAGACCGCCCTGACGACGCGCGTCCCCGAGCCGCTGGCGATCACGACCCGGTCGCCCCGGGAGAGGTGTTCACGCAGCCGGTCCAGTCCCGCGCGCATCGGGTTGGCCGAACCCGCTCCCGCGTGCCCCGTCGCGAAGACGCCGGCCAGCCGGTCGAGTTCCGCGTCGTCGCTGCCGACGGTGGCGAACCAGCAGAGCCCCGACAGGGCGGCCCTGCGCGTCCTGACGTTGGGCAGCGCCCGCAGCGTGGCGATCACCGGGAGGGCGGGAAGCAGGAGTGCGAGCCGCCACGGCCGCCGCCGCATCAGCCAGCGCAGGAACCACTCGCCGCACTCGCCCCTGACCAGGGTGCCGTCCAGGTCGAAGACGGCGATCACCGGCGCCTGCCCCGGGATGTCCCCGGACGCGGGGGAGAAGCTGTGGTCCACGGTCGGTTCCTTCGCGGGTCGCGGGGGAGGTCCGGAACGCTCCACACCGCCGGGGAGATCGCCGGGCCGGTGGGAGGTCCGTGACATGGACGGCCCGGGACACGCGTGGATGCGCGCGGGCACGCCGTCGGCCGGTCCGCCCTCGGTTCGCCCTCGGTTCGCCCTCAAGGGGCCCGGCGCGCGATCAGTGTGCCATGCCGGAAGCCCGTTGACCATGGGGAAAACGCTTTGTTCCCTCCCTTGGACCGTTCTCATTAGTGACGCGAATAAATTATTAAAGTCCTGTCCGAAACCGGCGGTCCGGGTGGCGGTACGGGATGCCGTGAGGGGTGGGGGCGCAGTTCCGGACCGACCGGAACGTCTCGGTCGTATCGTGTCCGGAATTGAGAGAGCGTTATCTGGAGAGTTCTCCGGTTGCGTCCGTAACCCAAAAACATGAGTTCCCCTCGCGTACGGCACATCCGAGTTGGTCTGCGGTCATTTAGGTGCGTAGCGAAGTCGCAACTTTGGGTGACTTTAATCTGAAAATTCACCATTTATTTGCTTTGATCACCTCCTATACACTCGCTCGCGGCGCTGGTCGGGAGACCAGTGACCGACGGCCGCGCGATCGCGCTCTGCCTGGCATTTGCCACCGCCAAACCTTCGTACGACGGGGGACATCCTCGAAATGCCACACAAGACCCTTGACTACGCTCGAGAACTACTCGGGGTCGGCTATGCGCGCATAACACTGGGCGCGAAGGAGGCCGCTCTCCTGGCCACCGCCCTGGACGAGTGCCGGCGCTTCTTCTCCCTGCCCGACGCGACCAAGGCGCGCTACTCAAGCGCCGACTGCAACTTCGGCTACCGCCCGCTCGGCATGGAGTACTCGATCACCGCGGACCGGCCGGACCTGAACGACTGCTTCACGCTGTGGTCGGACCGGCTCGACCTCGTGCCGAACTCCGCGGAGCTGACCTCCCTGACGGACGCGCTCCTGGCCTGGCGGAACCACCTGTCCGCGCTCGTCTCCGACGTCGTCGGCCACGTCGCGGGAATCATCGGGGACGCGCAGGCGCCCTCCTTCGAGGCGGCCTCCTACCTGCAGGTCAACAACTACACCCACGCGGACGGGGAGCGCGACCTGCTCCAGGACCGGCACGAGGACGGCCACCTGGTCACCGTCATCCACACCACCGCCCCCGGCCTTGAGATCTGGCCGGACGGGGAGTGCCTGCCGGTCGAGATGGCCCCCGACGAGGTCGTCCTGATGCCGGGATCGGTCTTCGCCGAGCTCACCGGGGGAAAGGTCGGCGCGCTGGACCACCAGGTGCGCAACCTCGGCCTCGACCGGCGCATGTCCCTGATGTACTTCGTCAACCCCGAGCTGACCGAGCCCCTCTACCCCTGGGTGCGCACCGAGGGTGAGGCCCCCGCCGACCTGCGTGACAAGATCCGCAGTCACCCGGCGACCTTTGGACTCCCCCATGTCCCCGTCCTCTGACCTCCGTACCGTCCTCATCGTCGGCTCCGGCGACGGCACGGGACTGAACTTCTCCCGCTCGCTCGCCCTGGCCGGGGGATACCGGACCGTCGGTGTCGACACCACCCTTGAGGACTTCCACGCCAGTGAGGCGGACGCCCGCTACCTCGTCTCCTGGAACGACCCCGCCGACCTGGTGAAACAGGTCAACGACATCGCCGGGCGGGAGTCGGCCGACCTGATCTACGCCGCCGACACCAGCCCCGAACTGCTCGCCGTCGCCGAGTCCCGAGACGACCTCGTCGCGCCCACCCTCCTTCCCGACCGGGACGACCACCACAGGATGGAGGACAAGTGGGCCACCTGGCAGGCCCTCAGGCAGGCGGAGCTGCCCGTTCCCGACACCGTCCTGGTCGACTCACCGGCCGACCTGGAGGAGATCATGGCGCGCCACCCCAAGGTGTGGCTGCGCCGCCGCAGCGGCAGCGGGGGAGCGGGCTCCATCGCGACCGGGTCGATGCCGCTGGCCACGGCCTGGCTCGACGAGCACTCCGGCTGGGGCCACTTCACCGCGGCCGAGCACCTGTCCAAGCGGACCGCCACGCTCAGCGGGCTCTGGAACGACGGTGAGCTGGTCTGCTCCCAGCTCAGGGAACGGGTCTCCTGGAAGTACGCGACGCTGTCGGTCTCCGGCGTCACCGGCATCACCGGGGCGCAGCGCACCTTCTGGGACGAGGAACTGCACGAGCTGGCGCTGCGGTGCGTGCGGGCGGTCTGCGCCCGGCCGCACGGCATCATCGGCGTCGACTTCACCTACGGCCACGACGGCACGGCGCTGCCCACCGAGGTACAGCCCGCCAGGTTCTACTCCTCGATCTACTTCCTGGCCACGCTCGGCGTCAACATGCCCGACCTGTACTGCAGGCTCGCCCTCGACGGCGGCCACGGCCTGCCCGGCCCCGCGGCGAACCCCATCAGGGAGAGCCACTACTGGGTGAAGTCGGTCGACAAGCTCCCCCGGCTGCTCTCGCCCGAGGAGTTCGCCCGTGGGTGAGTGGACGCATCACGACCTGCGGCGGCTCTGCGCGGCCGGGCGGCCCATCACCAAGGGGCCGCTGAACGACACCTACGCCGCGACCCTCGGCGGAAGAGCGGTGTTCGTCAGGCACCGGGTCCTGGACGACCCCTGCTACGGCCAGACCTTCGCCGGGGAGCGCCTCGTCGGCCCCCTGCTGCCCGGCCGGATCAGGGTGCCCGAGATCCTGCAGGTCGTCCCGGACGAACAGGGTGACGACCGGTTCGCCGTCTTCGAGTTCGTCGACGGTCACACCCCCGACTGGGACGACCCCGAGGTGCTGACCGCGCTGGCCGACCGGCTCCTCGACGTGCACGCGATCCCCGCCGACGGTCTCGGCGACGTCGGCGGGCCGCTCAGCCGTACGGCGGTGCCCGCCTACCTGCTCGGCCTGCTGCGGCGCGAGTGCGAGCTGCTGCCCGCCCACGCGGGCGAGCTCACCGGCGCGGCCGACCTGCTCACCGGCGCGATGGCCTGCTTCGAGGACGAACGGCCCTGCCTGTGCCACGGCGACGTGCACCGGGGCAACTGGCTGGTCGACCGGTCGGGGGAGCTGTGGACGCTCGACTGGGAGGCGGCGCGGTTCCGGGTCGCGGCGGCGGACTTCAACCAGATGCGCGCCGACTGGCTGACGGCCGCGCAGGAGGAGACCGTCCTGTCGCGCTACCTGGAACGATCCGGAAGGGACCGGGCCGTCTTCACCCGGCAGATCGCGATCCTGCGCCTGCTGTGGCACCTGCGGACCTACAACTTCCAGGTCCTGGTCAGAGGCCGCTCCCCGCGGCGGCACCTGGAGAACCTGGAGGCCGCGCGCGCCCTCCTCGGAGAGATCCTGGGAGAGGGCCCGTGACGATCCCCGCGCACCTGACACCCGCCGTGCCCGTCTCCGGCGACGCCGGCCTGGCCACCCCCTGCCTGATCCTCGACGAGGACCTCGTCACCGCCGCCTTCACCGGCTTCCGCGCGGCCTTCCCCTCGGTCGGCGTCCACTACGCGGTCAAGTGCAACCCCGACCCGGCGCTGCTGCGGCACCTGCGGGGGCTCGGCTGCGGCTTCGAGATCGCCTCCCACCCCGAACTCGAACTGCTCACGAGCGTGGGCGTCGACCCGGCCGAGGTGCTCTACAGCAATCCCGTACGGCCCCGCGAGCACATCTCCCGCTGTCACGACGCCGGAGTGTGGCGTTTCTGCGTCGATTCGCCGCACGAAATGGCGAAACTGTCGCAGGCGGCGCCGGGAGCGCACGTCTACGCCAGGCTCGGCACCGGCCAGGCGGCCAGCGTCGTGCCGAGCGAGGGGAAATTCGGCGTCTCGAAGGACGATGTCTGCGACCTTCTCCTCGGCGCCGGAAAAATGGGGTTGAAACCCCATGGAATCGCCTTTCACGTCGGTTCCCAGATGACGGATCCGCACGCCTGGGACGCCCCGCTGCGCGACGCGGCCGAAATCATGGAACGGCTCGCCGAAAAAGGCGTGAGAATCGCCATGCTCGACATCGGCGGCGGATTTCCGGCGCGCTATGACAAGCCGGTCCCCGGCATCGGGGAATTCGGACGGCACATAACCGGTCTTCTCAATGCGCTGCCGTACCCCGTCGAGGTCGTCGCCGAGCCGGGACGCGCGCTGGTCGCCGAGGCCGGGGTCATGGTCTGCCGGGTCCTGCAGGTCGTCCGCAGGGGCGGGACCTGGTGGGCCCACACCGACCTGGGCGTCTTCAACGGGATGATGGAGGTCCTGGAGACCGCGGGCGCGCTGGTCTACCCGATCTCCGGAGAGCGGGAGAGCGGCCCGCCGCGCAGGTACAACGTCACCGGGCCCACCTGCGACAGCCAGGACACCTTCGCGACCGGCGTCGAGCTGCCCGAGGACCTGGCCGAGGGCGACCTGCTGTTCGTCGGCTCCGCGGGCGCGTACACCACCGCCTACTCCTCGCAGTTCAACGGCTTCTCCACACCCCACACCGTGCTGCGCCGCCCGTCGGGCCCCCGCGTGACCACCGACCGTCCCGAGTTCGGAGAGTGAGACAAGTGAGTGCTCTGACCGGCGCCGAGGAACTGCTCGGCGACGTCGAGGACGCCGCGGCCAAGGCCCGGTGCGAGGTCGCCGCGGCCTGGAACGTCGCGGGCCTCGAACTGGACGTGCGCTGCGGTGACCAGGCCCTGTTCGAGGCCCTGCACGCCTACCTCGGCTCGCACACGGGCCCGCCCGCGGGGGGACGTCCCGACGTCGAGATGACGTTCGTCGCGGACGACGCCCTGGTGGGGCGCCTTGAGGAGGCCGCCGCCCGGCTGGCCGCCCCGGCGCCCGCGATGATCTCCTACTGCAGCACGGAGAAGGGCAGGCTCCCCGTCGAGCACTGGCGGGCGGGGGAGGCCGTGCTGCTGCGCACGGTGAAGACCCCCACCTGGCTGCTGGCCGACGCGGGCTACACCCGCCTGACGTTCGTCGTCGGCGGCGCCTACCCGGCCGCGCCGACCGTCCACAAGGACCTGGCGCTGCTGATCCTGCACGTCATCCAGCGCACCCTGGAGGTTCGCGGGCAGCTGCAGGTCCACGCCTCGGCCGTCGTCGTCGACGGCAGGGCCGTCCTGTTCTCCGGGCCGAAGCGCTCGGGCAAGACGACCTGCTTCCTCGACGCGATCGTCAGGACCGGCGCCAGGCCGCTGTCGGTCGACAAGGTCCACCTGGCCGAGGACCCGGCCACCGGGCGGCTGCGGGTCTTCGGCGTCCCCACCCGCCTGCGGGTCCTGGCGGGCACGCTGCAGAAGTATCCGGGAAGCTGGGACACCTTCATCCCCGAGGACTACCGGGGGGTCGACGAGGAGCGCCTGTGGCGCGGCGAGAGCGACTCCAAGGTGACCGTCCCGCTGACCAGCCTGCGTTCGATCACCGGCGCCGACTTCGAGCTGAGCGCGCCGCTCGGCATGATCGTGCTGCCGGACGTCGCCAGGGGACGCGACCCCCTGCTGCGCGAGGTCACGGACCCCGGGGAGATCGCCTCCCTCATGCGGCCCAACGTCTACACCCCGGACAACCCGGAGGAGGACTGGTGGTCCGGGATCGGCGAGCACCTGGCCGCCGACCTCAGGGCGCGGGCCGAGGCGTTCCTGACGGGCGTCGGTTCCAGGGTGCCGATCCTGCGTCTTGAGGGAGCCGAACGGATCGACCACCTGCTCCAGGACGCCTGGCGCAGGCTCGCCGCCGTACCCGTCACCGTTCCGGGCCCATGACCAGGGCACTGGTGCTCGGCGGCACCCGGTTCGTCGGGCGGGCGGTGGTCGAGGCGCTGCTGCCCTCCTGCGAGGTGACCGTGCTCAACCGGGGGACACGGCCGCTGTGGGACCCCAGGATCGTCCAGGTCGTCGCCGACCGGCGGGACGCGGCCTCGACGCGCGCCGTCCTGCGCGGGAGCTACGACGTGGTCGTGGACGTCTCGGGCACAGAACCGGTCCACGTGCGCAACGTCCTGGACACGCCCGCCGTGGCCGGGGCCGTCCGGTACGTCTACGTCAGCTCGGCCGCGGTCTACCGGCGCGGGCACGCGGGCCCGCCCTTCCACGAGGACGACCCGGCGGACGGCGACCCCGCCTGGGGCGGCTACGGCGAGGACAAGGCGGAGTGCGAGCGGCTGCTGTCCGGCCTGCCCGGCCTGACGGTCCTGCGGCCGCCCTACGTGTACGGCCCGCGCAACACCGAGCCGAGGGAGAGCTTCCTGTGGGCCAGGATGCTCACCGGGCAGCCGATCTTCGTGCCGGGCGACGGGCGTACCGGGATCCAGTTCTGCCACGTCCGCGACCTGGCGGAGACCGTGGCCGCGGCGTGCGCAGGGACGCCTCCCCCCGGCGTCTACAACGTCGGCGGGCCGGGGAGGTGCTCCTTCACCGACTATCTCGGCCTGCTCGCGGAGACCGCCGGGACCGGGCACAGGGCGGTGCACGTCCACGACGAGGAGGTCCCGGCACGGGCCTACTTCCCCTTCCGCGACCTGGAGCTGACGCTCGACACCACCCGTCTCGACCGGACGGGAGCGGGGGCGGCCACCCCGCTCGCCGACGGCCTGCGCGAGACGCTGGCGTGGCTGCGCGCGCACGGCTCCCTGGCCGACGAGCCCACCGAACAGGAGAAGAAATGGCGAGCGACGACGCTCTAGCGGACGTCGTGGCGGCCGTACTGGACGCCTACGGCCTGCCTGAGGCGTCCCTGGAGCCGCTCGCCGGGCAGGTGCTCACGGCGGCGCGGGAGCGCGGGCTCGGCTCGGCGGACCTGGCCGGGGCGGGCGTGCGCGGCTGGGAGGACCTCAGGCGCGTCCTCGACGGCCCCGACGAGCGGGCCCGCGCGTCGGCCGAGTCGGTGTGCGCCTGCGTCAACGACGTGCTGTTCTCATCCCCGCGCTGGCGGAGGGAGGTTGGCTATGAGCACCCGATGGACGAGCTCGGCTGACGCGGTCGTCGTCGGTTTCGGGCTCACCGGCGCCCCCGTCCTCGAACGGCTGCTCGGCGCCTCCGGCGCCGGCGACGTCGCCGTCCTCGACCGGGGCGCCTTCTGGGAGCCGGAGGGCCACGCCTTCCCCGGCGAGCGAAGCCTGATCCTCGACCGCCCGCTCACCGTCGACCCCCGGGAGGACCACGTGCTCCTGCGGACCCCCGGCGCGGGCCCGGCGCGGTTGCGCAAGTGGTGGGCCTCCCGGCTCGCCGGCGGCGGCTCCTGGCTCTGGTACGGCCAGCTGTCCCGCTTCCGCCCCAGTGACCTGCGGATGCGTTCGGCGTACGGCGGCGCCCTCGGCCCCGAGGTGCGCGACTGGCCCATCGACTTCGCCGAACTCGACCGGGCCTACGCCCACATCCAGGGGAGGCTGCGGCCCTTCGGCTGCGCCTACGGCCACACCGAGGCCGCCTACCGGGACTTCGACGGCGGGCCGTACCTGGAGAGGCCGGGGCCGAGTCACCTCGAACGGCTGATGGTCGACCGGCTCGGCCGTGACGGCCTGAACGCCTACGTCGGGCAGAGCTGCCTGGGCGGGCGCGCCTGGGACACCTGCCCGGTCTCGCCCGTCACCGGGCGCCCCGCCGAACGCGGCCGGCCGATGCTGGCCCGCCCCAACTGGTACGTCGACCTGTACGGCACGCTGCGCGAGGACCCCAGGGTGCGCCTGCTCGGCGGCTGCTACGTCTCCCGCGTCCTGGTCGACGGGGGAGCCGTCCAGGGCGTGGAGTACCTCCAGCGCGACGACGCCGGAGACCTGCGGACCCGGCGGATCAGGTGCGGCACCGTGGTGCTCGCCCCGGGCGCCCTGGAGACCAACCGCATCCTGCTCAGCTCGGACCTGCCCGACCGCAACGGCCTGCTCGGCAGGCGCTTCACCTTCACCCTGGAACGCACCGCCTACCTGGTGACCGCGGAACCGCGCGAGCGGGACCTGGCCGACCGCCTGGCGGGACTCTACGGAAACGTCGTGATCAAGGACTTCTACGACCTCGGGGAGACGGGCCCGCTGCGCAAGGGCGGCAAGTTCGCCCTCTACGACGCCTACATCGCCGAGTCACCGGCCAGGCACGTCCGCAACCTGCGGATGCGCGGCCCGGAACTGGCCCGCTTCCTGCGGGCGGAACGCGGGCACTACGTGGTCAAGGTGAGCTTCAAGGGCGAGTCACTGCCCTCGGCGGGCAAGTTCGTCTCACTCAGCGCCCGCAGGAACGCCTTCGGCGCCAGGGTGCCGACGGTGACCTACACCCCCCACCCGGCCGACCTGCTCCTGCAGGAACGCGTCACCGCCATCCTCCCCAGGATCGGGCGTGCCCTCGGCGCCGTCGAGACCCGGGTGCACCCCGTCCCCTCCGGCGAGGACCTGGTCTCCGCGCACCACCACGGCGGCGCGGTCTTCGGCGACGACGCCGCGCAGGCCGTACTGGACCGCGACTGCGAGTGCTTCGAGGCCAGGGGGCTGTTCGTGGCCGACTCCAGCTTCATGCCGACCTCGGGCGCGACCAACTCGTCCCTGACCGCCATGGCGAACGCCCACCGGGTGGCCGGCGTCGTCGCGGCGCGGCTGTCATGAGCGGCCTCACCCGCGAGGGCGGGACCCCCGCGGACCAGGCCACCGGGGACCACCTGCTGGCCGTCACGGACCTGTCCTTCGCCTACGGCGACTCCCCGCCGGTCCTCACCGGCGTCACGCTGCGGCTGCGCGGGGGCCAGGTGCTGGGCGTCCTCGGCCGCAACGGCGCGGGCAAGAGCACCCTCATCAACGCGATCCTCGACATCGTGCCCGGCAGGCGCGCCGGAGAGGTCGTCCTCGGCCAGGAGGGGACGGGCGGGGACACCCGGCGGCACGTCGGCGTCGCCGGCCAGCGCATCTCCCTCTACAAGAAGCTCACCGTCGCCGAGAACCTCACCCACGCCGCCAGGCTCGTCCTGCCGCGCGGGCGGGTCGCCTCCGCGACGGAACGGGCGATCGAGGACTTCGGCCTGGCGAAGGTCGCGCGGACCCCGGTGCACCGCCTTTCGGGAGGGTGGGAGCGGCTGTCCCACATCGCGGCGAGCTTCGTCCACGCCCCAAGGCTCCGCTTCCTCGACGAGCCGACCAGCGCGCTCGACTTCGAGACCAGGACCAGGCTGGTCGCCCTGATGGCCCGGTGGCGCCAGGACGGCGACGCGATGATCGTCACCTCGCACTACCCCGAGGACATCGAGGAGACCTGCACCCACGTCGCGGTCGTCTCCGGCGGCACCGTCGTCGGCGTCGGCCCGCTGCGGGACCTGCTCGGCGGCTACCACAGCGAGCTGCTCATGCGGGTCGGCGGCGAGGACGGCCCGCTGACGCTGCGCGCCCCGGCCCCCGGGACGGTCGGGCAGGCCGCCGAGACCCTCGCCCGCTGGGCGCGGGAGGGCCACGCCGCCTCCGCCGTCGAGTCCGTACGGCTGACCAGCAGGAACCTGCGGGAGATCATCTCCCTGGACCCCGAACTACGCGGGAGCGTCGGTGAGAACGACTGAGGGCTCTACCAAGGACAGGGCCGGGTTCTGGTCGGTCGCCGCGGGCTACGCCACGACCGAGCTGCTCGTGCTGTGGCGGATGCGCACCCCGCTGGTCTTCATGTTCGCGGTGCCCGCCACCCTGGCCCTGACCCTCGGCTCCGCCGTGGCGGGGGAGGGCAGCCACGGGCGCGCCATGCTCGGCATCGCGGTCATGTTCAGCTTCACCACCACGCACTACACGGGCCTGGCGCTGTTTCGCGAGTTCGGCAGCAACACCTGGGTGCGGCAGGCGCTCCACCGGCCCCCCAGGGGCGCCTTCCTGCTCGGCAAGATCCTGCCCATCGCGGGGATCGGCCTGACGCAGCTGAGCCTGTTCACCGCCATCGCCGTCGTCTTCTACGGCACGCCCGTCCACGGCTCGGTGTGGCAGCTGCTCGCGATCGCGGTCACGCTGCTCGGCGTCAGCTGCGCCATGGGGGTGGTGCTCTATCTCGTCACCGCCGACACCTCGACCTTCGAGAGCCTGTTCTACATCTTCCTGATCACCGCGGGCAGCGTCGGCGGCGCGATCGTGCCCGACGGGAACCTGCCCGCCCTGTCCAGGGCCGTCGGTGTGCTGACCCCGCACCACTGGGCCCTGCGCGCTTTGGACGAGGCGACCTCGGGGCGGGGGGAGTGGGGTCCGGTCCTGCAGTCGATCGGCGTCCTGGGCTGCTGCGCCGTGGTCCTGGGGGCCGTCGCCGCGACGGCCTTCGACTACCGGCGCCAGAAATACGACCTGTACTAGAAGGAGACCCCTTGACATCGCCTGACGACATGGCGCGATATCTCGGCGCGCGTCTGGCCGCGCACGGCAGGACGACCGGCGACCTCGTCGCGGAGGTGGACACCAGCTTCGGCGAGCCCCTGCTGATGTCGGCGGCCGGCTCGGTGGTGCACGGGTTCGGCACCCCGATGAGCGACGTCGACGTCCACGTCGTCGTCGAGAGCACGAAGGTGACGGGCCTGCCCATCACCTCCTTCAGCCTCGGCGTCGCCGTCGACGTCAACTACATCAGGGCCGACTCGATCCGGCGCGCGGCCGACGCCCTGAGCGCCCCCGGCGAAACGGCGAAGGCGGACCGCTCCGCCTGGCGGGACTACCGCAGGAAGCTCGCCCAGCTCAACCGGCTGATCCTCGGCCTGCCGCTGCGGGGAGACCAGGACTGGCTCGACTGGCAGCGCGAGCGGCGCAAGCCCGTCGCCGACGCGACGGTCCGCTGGTGGCGGACGGAGGCGGTGCGCTACCGGCTGGCCTGCGAACTGCTGCGCGAGACCAGGCCGCTGGCCGCGGCCGAACGGCTCGGCAGGGCCGGGGTCGCCGCGCTCGACGCGCTGGCCACCGCCAGGGGCGAGCTGTGCTTCGGGCAGAAGTGGGTCGGAGCCAAACTCGACCGGCTCGGCGACACCGAGCTGGCCGCGCTGTACGGGCGCTTCCTCGACCTGCCCGCCGGAACCGGGGACGCCCACGACTACCTGCGCCGGACCGGGGAGCTCTTCGACGGGCTGGCGGCCAGGCTCGACCTGCCGGACGACCCGGCGGTGTGCCTGACCCCCGCCGCGGGGCTGAAGACCTGGCACACCCACGGCGGGCGCGCCCTCGTCCACCGGTGGGCGCTGCGCGGGGCCGAGGGGCCGGAGCGGGAGCTCGCCCCCCTCGGCGAACCCGGCTGGAGCTGGACCGGCGCGAGCACGGAGATGACGCGGACGCACCGCGAGCTGGCACGGGAGGACCTGCTGTGGCTGTCGATCGACTGGAGCACGACGTGAACGACGAGAGCCGCGAGACGGGCCTGACCCCGGTGCGGGACCCGCGCAGATGGGCCGCCCACGAGTGCTTCGGCGTCTTCGAGCTGCTCTTCGAGGTCCACGCCAGCTACGAGGACCTGCTCGGCACCCTCGACGAGGGGCTCCTGCAGGTGGCGAGGTTCGTCGCCAGGGACACCGTCGTGCGCGCGCTGGCCGTACGGTCCCTGCTGCGGGAGGGGCTGCCGCCCGACGAGCACGACGTGCTGGCCGACCCGTACGCGGGACTCGACGAGGAGGAGATCGAGCGCGGCCTGTCGGCGGCCCGCGCCGTGGCGCTGGCCGCCGACGTCCCCGCCGCCCGCGAGGCCGCGGCCAGGGTGGGCGACTACGTCGCCGAACTGGAGCGCGACCTCGGCTTCACCACGCCCCCCGCCTCGATCCGCGGGCCCTCCGGCCTGTTCCCCGCGCTCAGGCTCACCAGGACGCTGCTGCCCCTCAACGAGGCCTCAGGACTGCCCACCGCGTTCCCCGCGGCCTGGTCCTGACGCCCCCGAACCCGCCCGCCGAAGAGAGAAGAGACGACAGTGCCCACCGTGACGACGACGCACACGAGCGCCGAGCCCGCCCAGCGGATCTGGGAGGTGCTGCTCGACTGCGAGGACTACCCCACCTACATGGACGAGGTGGTCGACGTGACGATCCTCGACCAGTCGGAGACGGGCAGGACCAGCCGATGGGCGGTGCTGCTGAAGGGCTCCGAACTGGAGTGGGTCGAACGGGACAACGTGGACCACGAGCGCCGCAGGATCGAGTTCGAGCAGATCGAGGGGGACCTGGCCTACTTCGACGGCTACTGGCAGGTCACCGACGACGGCGCCGGACGGACGACGATCGAGCTGCACGTCGAGTTCGACATCGGCATCCCGCTCATGGCGGACATGCTCAACCCGGTCGCGGCCCGCGCCCTTGAGGAGAACTCCAGGGCCATCCTGACCCGGCTGAGCACCCGCAACAGCGACGTCAGCCCCGTCGCCTGACCGCGCCTGACCGCACGGCACAACGCGGGTCCGTGTTCTCACCGGGCACGCAGAAGGTAAGGAAAGGGAAACGTTGGATCGCCACGTGCTGGAACCGTCCGCCCCGCCGGGGGCCGCGGCTCCCGACATCGCACGGGTCACCTTCCGCAGGATTCAGCGGCACATGTCCCCGGGGATCGCACTGAGCGGCAAGTTCGCCGGCCAGGGCGCGGTCGAGGAGAGCGCCTCGGGCTGCGAGGTGCTCCTGTCGGACGGCCGCTCGGTCCTGGACTTCGGCTCCTACGCGGTGACCCTCCTGGGCCACCGCAACCCGGCCGTCGTGGACGCCGTACGGCGCCAGCTCGACGTCATGCCGACCTCCACCAGGAGCCTGGCCAGCCCGGTCTCCGCCCTGGCGGCCGAACGGGTCAGCGAGTATCTCGGCGGCGGCCTGAACCGGGTCTACTTCGGCATCAACGGCGCCGACGCCGTCGAGGCCGCGGTGAAGCTCGCCCGCCTGGCGACCGGCAGGCGCGTCGTCGTCGCGGTCGAGGGCGGCTACCACGGCAAGTCGCTCGGCGCGCTCGGCCTGACCCACCACGACCGTTTCCGCGACGGCCTGACCGGGCTGCTCGACGGTGTGCTGCACGTCGCCCCCGACGACCCGGAGGCGGTGGCGCGGGTGACGGCCGAGACCGACGTCGCGGCGGTCGTCTTCGAACCCGTCCAGGGGGAGAACGGCGTGCGCCCGCTGGAGACCGAGGTGCTGCGGCGCTGGAGCGCCGACGCCAGGCGGGCGGGCGCCTTCACGGTCTCCGACGAGATCCAGTGCGGCCTGCGGCGCTGCGGCGACCCCTCGGTCGCGCTCGCGGCCGGGATCGAGGTGGACGCGGTGCTGCTGGGCAAGCCGCTCGGCGGCGGCGTCGTGCCGGTCTCCGCCCTGGTCTGCTCCGACGCCCTCTACGAGCCGCTGCTGAAGGACCCGTTCCGGCACACCGCGACCTTCGGCGGACACCCCCTGGCGACGGCCGCGGTCCCGGCCGCGCTGGCCGGGATCGAGGCCGCGGCGGACAACGGCGCCGAGCTGGCCCGGCTGATGGAACAGGGCCTGCGGACGCTGCGTGAGGACAATCCCGGGCTGGTCGCCGACGTCCGCGGCAGAGGACTGCTGTGGGGCGTCGACTTCGCCGGGACCGAGCTGGCGGGCGAGGTCCAGATGGGACTGGCCAGCCGCGGCCTGCTGGTCTCCCCGTGCCTGAGCAGGCCGCGGACCCTTCGGCTGCTCCCGCCGCTGGTGGCGGGCCCGGCCGAGGTCGGACGGGCGATGGCCGTACTCGACGACGCGCTGAAGGAGGCCGGGGCGGCATGGGGAGGACGCGGGTGAGCACGACGGTGAGCACCGGCCTCCCGTCCGGTGAGCTGTGGCCGGACGTCGGCGCCCTCATGCCCGCAGACGCCCTGGAGAGCATCGCGGCGGGCGCGGCGGCGGCCGACGAGAGCGGCCGCCCCGACCCGGCGAGCCTCGACCTGCTGCGGAGGATCGGCTGGCCCGCCCTCGCGATCCCCACGGACTTCCAGGGCAAGGGCGCGAGCCTGCTGGAGTCGTGCGCCGCGCAGCGCCTGCTCGGCAGGGCCGACCCGGCGCTCGCGGTCGCGGTGAACATGCACATCTTCACCATCGGCCTGACGGTCGAGCACTGGCGGCGCAACACCGACGTGTCGTGGCTGCTCATCGAGGCCATCGCGACCCAGAACCGGCTGGTCGCCTCCGCCTTCGCCGAACCCAACCTGGGCGGCTCGGCGACCAGGTCCACACTGACCGCCGAGCGGGTGCCCGGCGGCTGGGAGGTGACCGGCAGGAAGTACCCGTGCTCGCTGGCCGCGGAGGCGGACCTGGTCTGCCTCCAGGTGGCCGCCCCGGGCCAGGACGGCGCCGCCCCGCAGGTCCTGGTCGCGATGCTGCCGACCAACGCCCCCGGGCTGAGCGTGGTGGAGAACTGGGACGCGATGGGCATGCGCGGCTCCGCCTCCAACACCCTGGTGCTCGACCGCTGTGTGATCCCCGACGAACTGGTCTTCTACCAGGCCCCCGCGGGCGCCGAGGACGACGACGTCCTGGCGGCGGGCGTCATCTGGTTCTCGCTGACCGCGACCGCGGTCTACCTCGGGCTGGCCGAGTCGGCCCTGGGTGCCGGGCGCGACCTGCTCGGCACCCAGCGGATCGCGCACCTGGGCAGCACCAGGGCGCGGCTGCCGAGCTACCAGGCGGCGCTCGGCGACCCGTACGCGGCGCTGCTGACCCTGGAGGCGGGCTGCGCGGCCGTCGCCGCCGGGATGGACGCCGGCGCCGACCCGCAGCGGCTCCTGCCCGCCGCGCTCGCGGTCAAGCAGCAGGCGGTGCGTACGGTGCCCGACCTCGTCTCGGCGATCGCCGAGGCGTGCGGCGGGGCGTCCTACGCCAGAGGGGGCGTGCTGGCGCGGCTGTGGCGGGACGCCCAGGCCGTCCGTTTCCACCCGCCGACCCCCGTCGCGACCCGGCAGTTCCTCGGCAGGCGCGCGCTGGGCGTGCCCGCCTCGCTCGACCTGGACGAGTGCGCGCCGTCCCTGGCCCCCAAGCACCACACCTGATGAGAGAACGACGATGAACCGAGCCGAAATATCCGAGTTGATGATCGAGAAGGTGTCCGAGGTCCTGGGGGTCGACCAGGCCGAGATCGGCGAGCAGACGGACCTGGGCGCGGAGTACGCCGTGGACAGCCTCGAACTCATGGAGATCGGGGCACGGCTCGAACGGGCGCTCGGCGTCCGGATGCAGATCGAGGACCTCCTCGACATGCGCAACATCGGTCACGCCGTCGACCTGGTGGCCGCGCGGATCTCGGCGCACCCGGCATGAGCGGCCGCAGACGGGTCGCGGTGACCGGCCTCGGGGTGAAGTCCCCTGCGGGCAACACCGTCGAGGCGCTTCTGGGGCGGCTGATCGAGGCCCGGCCGACCGCGGCGACGGTCGAGGAGCTGGTCAGGAACGAGGTCGCGGTGACGTTCGCGTGCACCGTCCCGGAGTTCGACCTCGACCACTACCTCACCCTCCGCCAGCGGCGCCAGATGGACCGCGGCACGACGCTCGCCCTGGCCGCCGCGGCGGACGCCGCCGAGGGGGCCGGGCTGGAGGACCTCGCGCCCGAGCGGGTCGGGGTCGCGGTCGGCACCGGGGTCGCGGGCCTGGGCGCGACCGAGGAGGTGCTGCGGCGCTGCGAGCACGACCCGGCCAGGATTCCGGCGTTCACCGTGCCGCAGATCATGTCGAACTCCGCGGCCGCCAGGATCGGCATGCGGCTGGGGGCCAGGGGCACCACGCTGACCTACGCCACCGCCTGCGCCAGCGGGGCGACGGCCATCGGCGAGGCCATGCTCAAGATCCGTTCCGGTGAGTGCGACGTCATGGTCGCCGGGGGTGTCGACGCCCCGGTCACCCCGATGGTGATGGCCTCCTTCGCGCGGATCGGCGCGCTGTCCGGCCGCAACGACGACCCGGCGGCGGCCTGCCGCCCCTTCGACGCCGACCGCGACGGCTTCGTGATGGGGGAGGGCGCGGCGTTCCTGGTGCTTGAGGACTGGGAGCACGCCAGACGGCGGGGCGCCGCCGTACTGGGGGAGGTGCTCGGCTACGGGAGCACCTCCGACGCCCACCACATCGTCGCGCCCCGGGAGGACGGCGAGGCCGCGGCCGCCTGCATGGCCATGGCCGTACGGGACGCGGGGCTGTCCTTCTCCGACGTGGGCCACGTCAACGCGCACGGCACCTCCACCTACCTCAACGACCGGGCTGAGGCCCGCGCGCTGGCCACCTGCTTCGGCGACCGCTGCCCGCCGGTGACCGCCCCCAAGGGCGTCGTCGGTCATCTGATCGGCGCGGCCGGGGCACTGGAGGCGGTGATCTCGCTCGGTGTGGCCCAGGCGGGGCTGGTGCCGCCGGTGGCCAACTTCGGCAAGAGCGAGTGCGCCGACGGGATCGACCTCGTCGCGGGGGCGCCGAGGCGGATCGGCTCGCCGGTCGCGCTGTCCAACTCCTTCGCCTTCGGCGGGCACAACGTGTCCCTGGTGCTGCGGGCCGCCGTATGAGCGACCGTGTGGGCGGCACGCGGCGGGTGCTGCTGACGGGATCGACCGGGGTGGTCGGCACCGAGCTGTGCCGTGCCCTCGGGAGCGCGCCCGTCGAGCTGGTCCGGGTGGCCAGACGCCCCCAGGGGGAGGGCGAGATCGGCTGGGAGATCGGGGTCCGGCCGCCCCCCGAGGAACTGCGGGGCCCCTGGGACGTCGTCGTGCACGCCGCGGCCTCCACCCGGTGGACGATGAACGCGCAGGAGGCGCTCGACTCCAACGTCCGGCCGCTCGACGCGGTGCTCGGCCTGCTCACGCCGGAGACCCACCTGGTGCACGTCTCGACGGCCTACGTCGGCGGCTCCGACGACCCCTACGCCAAGGACGAGGGATTCGGGCGCTACCGCAACGGCTACGAGTGGTCCAAGGCCAGGTGCGAGGAACTGGTGCGGGAACGCCACCGGGGCCCGGTCACGATCGTACGGCCGCCGCTGATCCTCGGCCGGGACGACGACGGGTCGATAGCCCGCTTCTCCGGCCCGTACACGCTGCTGCAGACCCTGGTCTCCGGGCTCGCCGCGGCCGTGATCGGCGAACCGGGGGGATACGCGGAGGTGGCGCCGGTCGACCTGGTGGCCGACGTGATCGCGGAGGCCGTCACCGGGCCGCCGCCGGAGGGCCTCAGGGTCGAGACGATCGCGGGCGGCGGCGCCTGCATGACCCTGCAGACGCTCCTGGACGTCACCTGCGGCACGCTCAACGGCTGGCGCGCGGAACGGGGCATCCCGCCGGTGGCCGTGCCGCCGTTCATCTCGCCCAGGCGCTGGCACCGCTTCTTCCTGCCCTTCGCCGAGCAGCACCTGTCGCCCATCCAGCTCCAGGCGGTGCGGCTGCTGGGCATGTTCGAGAGCTACACCAGCATGGCCGACCCGTTCGAGCCGACGCGTCAGGTGACCGACCCGGCGGCGACCCTGGCCAGGTCCGTCCTGTGGTGGGCCGACGCCAAGCCGCGCCTGGCCTCGCGGATCTCGGAACCGTGGGGCCTGATCGCCTGAGACCCCTCCCAGGCCCGGTCCCGGCGAGGACCGGGCCGGGGAACGGGTCAGCGCCCGGTGATCACGCCGCAGCCGATCCGCCCGCCCGCGTCACCGGTCTTGAGCGTCGCCTCGTCCGGCCCCGTCTTGCCGTTGGCGTCGGCGTAACGGGAGGGGATGTTGGCGAGGTTGTCGGGCAGGCCGTGGACGATGACCGCGCTGCCGTCCTTGTCGAGGAGCTGGCCGACCCGGAAGCGGTCGGTCACCACCGACGCGTTCCCGGTGCCGTCCGCGCCGACCAGCAGGGCGGGCAGGTCGCCCGTGTGGTCGCCGTGGCCGCCGGTGCCGAGGTTGAAGTGGCCGCCCGCGCTGAAGAAGGGGCTGCCGGTCGCCGGATCGGTCGACTTGGGGTCGCAGATCCCGGCGGTGTGGATGTGGAAACCGTGGTAGCCGGGGGTCAGGCCCTTGACGGCCACGGTCACCCTGGACTTGCCGTAGCGTTCGTGGTCGATCCTGAGGGTGCCGACGGCCGCCCCCTCGGCGTTCTTGATCACGGTGTACGCCTGGTATCCGGAGTGGCCTGACGCCGATTCGGCCGCCGCCGCGGCGCCGACGGAGACGACGCCGGCGCCGAGGGCCACGATCAGGGCCAGATGGGTCTTGCGTAACATGGCAGACCTCCCTTGGGTCCGTGCTGGGTTGTCCGTGAGCGGTCTTTCAGGGAAATCCTTCTGCACGCTACGGTGCCGACGCCGTATCTGGCCGGATTCGGCCGGTAACGGGCACCCAGAGCACGGTGAGGGCCGGGAGGCTCAGACGTACAGCCGCAGGAGGTCCTCCTCGGTCTCCCTGCGCACGATCACCCGGGCGGACCCGTCGCGGACCGCGACCACGGGCGGGCGCGTCACGTGGTTGTAGTTGCTGGCCATCGAGCGTTGGTAGGCGCCGGAGGCGGGGACGGCGAGCAGGTCGCCCGGCCGGACGTCGGCGGGCAGCGGCAGGTCGCGGACCAGGACGTCCCCGCTCTCGCAGTGCTTGCCGACCACGGCGACCTCCCGGGCGGGGGCCGAGGAGGAGCGGGAGGCCAGGACCGCGGTGTAGGCGGCGCCGTACATGGCGGGGCGGGGGTTGTCGCTCATCCCGCCGTCCACGCTGACGTAGGTGCGGGCGCCGGGGATCTCCTTGACCGTGCCGACCTCGTACAGCGCGACGGCGCTCGGCCCGGCGATGGAGCGGCCGGGCTCGACGGCCAGCCGCACGTGGGCCGGTACGGCCTCGCGCACCGCGGCGATCACCTCGGCGGGACGCGGGGGGAGCGGGTCGCCGGGCCGGTGGACGATGCCCAGGCCGCCCCCGAGGTCGAGCTTGGGGATCGTCACGCCGTTCTCGTCCTCCATGGTCCGCAGGAAGGCGGCCATCCGGCGCGAGGCCAGGGTGAACCCCGCCAGGTCGGTGATCTGCGAGCCGATGTGGGAGTGCAGCCCGGCCAGTTCGAGCGACGGCTCGGCCAGGACCCGGCGGACGGCCTCGGCCGCGAGCCCGGCGCGCAGTGAGAAGCCGAACTTGGAGTCGTCGCCGCCGGTGGCGATGAACTCGTGGGTGTGCGCCTCGACCCCGGGGGTGACGCGGATCATGACGCTCTGCCGTACCCCCGCCTCGGCGGCGACGGCGGCCAGGCGCCCGATCTCGGCGAAGGAGTCGACGACCACGCAGCCGACCCGCCAGGAGACGGCGCGGAGCAGTTCGGCCGGGGACTTGTTGTTGCCGTGGAAGACCACCCGTGCCGGGTCCATGCCGCCGGCCACGGCCACCGCGAGCTCGCCTCCGGTGCACACGTCGAGGCAGAGCCCGGCCGTGTCGAGCCAGCGCACCACCTCGGGGCAGAGGAAGGCCTTGCCGCCGTAGTGCACCTCCCCGTCGGGCAGCGCCCGGCGCCACTCGGCGCAGCGGGCCAGGAAGTCCTCCTCGTCGAGGACGTAGGCGGGGGTGCCGAACTCGGCGGCGAGCTCCCGCACGCCCACCCCGCCGATGTGGAGTTCCTCACCGGCCCACGTCGTGGTGCGCGGCCAGCCGTTCTCGATCACCAAGGTCATGGGGTCGAAGGTAGGGCTTTAAGGCATTTGTCCGGTCTGAGCATCGAAGTTTTCGATGCTCAGACTCGCAAGCATTCACCTGCATTGGGACCGTTACCTGCCGTCGGCAGCATAAGCTCAACTATTCGCAAAACAGGAGCTTAAATGACAAAAAGGACTTATTCCGTCATTGCTGCCGCCCTGATCGTCACGGCGCTCGCGGGCGGTTGCGGGCGCTCGGCGTCGGAGACGGACGCGAACACGGGCGCGGCCGCCGCGGCGGGCAAGACCGCCAAGGACCTGGTGCCCGAGGCCGTGCGCAAGACCGGTGAGCTGCGCATGGCGACCTCGGAGGGCTACCCCCCGATGGAGATGTACAAGGAGGGCACCCAGGAGCTCATCGGCGTCGACCCCGACCTCGCCGCCGCGATCGCCGCCAAGCTGGACCTGAAGATCAAGGTGACCAACGCCGCCTTCGACGGCCTGATCCCCGGCCTGCAGGCCAAGCGCTGGGACATCGTCATGTCCTCCATGAGCGACACCGAGGAGCGCCGCGCGGCCGTCGACTTCGTCGACTACTTCAACGCGGGCGGGGCCGTCATGGTCAAGAAGGGCAACCCCGAGGGCGTCAAGAACCTTGAGGACCTGTGCGGCCGCGTCGTCGTGCTCGCCAAGGGCAGCTCGAACCTCGCGATCGGGCAGCGGCAGAACGACAAGTGCGCCAAGAAGATGCAGATCATGCAGAGCGAGGACGCGCCGACCGGCCTGCTGAGCATCGACTCGGGCCGCGCGGTCGCCACCATCGTCGACTCGCCCGTCGCCGCCATGTACGCCAAGGAGACCGGCAAGTACGACGTGCTGCCCGAGCAGTACGACGCCGGCCCCTGGGGCATCGCGATCGACCGCAACAACGCGGGCCTGCGCGACGCCGTCGCCAAGGCCATGCAGGAGCTGCTGGCCGACGGCGGCTACAAGGAGGTCCTCGAAAGGTACGGCGTGACCTCCAACGCCGTGTCCGAGACGATGGTCAACACCAAGCCGTGGAAGTGACAGGCGCCCCCGAGGCGGCCACCGGCGCGCGGACGGCGCCCGAACCGCACCTGCCCATCGACGCGATCCGCCCGCCCAGGCCCGGCAGGTGGATCGCGGCGGTGGTCGCCGTCTTCGCCATGGTCTGGCTGCTCTACACGATCATCGTCAACGAGAACCTGCACTGGGACGTCATCGTCGAGTACCTGACCGACGGCAGGATCCTCGGCGGTCTGTGGGTCACCATCCAGCTCACCGTGCTGTCCATGGTGATCGGCCTGGCGCTGGGCGTTCTCGCCGCCGTGATGCAGCTGTCCGGCAGCCCCGTCCTGCGGGCCGCCTCCGGGCTGTACACCTGGTTCTTCCGCGGCACCCCGCTGCTGGTCCAGCTGATCTTCTGGTTCAACATCGGGCTGGTCTTCCCCTCCTTCGGCATCGGTGTGCCCTTCGACGGCCCCAAGCTGATCGAGTGGCAGGCCAACGAGCTGATCACGCCCTTCACCGCGGCGCTGCTCGGCCTGGCCATCAACGAGGGCGCCTACATGGCCGAGATCGTCAGGGCGGGCATCCGCTCGGTCGATCCGGGACAGCGTGAGGCCGCGGAGGCGCTCGGCATGTCGCACCGGCAGGTGCTGCGCCGGGTCGTGCTCCCGCAGGCGATGCGTGTGATCATCCCGCCGACCGGCAACCAGTTCATCTCGATGCTCAAGACCACCTCGATGGTCTCGGTCATCGCCGGAGCCGAGCTGCTGACCGTCTCCCAGCGCATCTACCTGGGCAACTTCGAGGTCATCGCGATGCTCATCGTGGCCTCCATCTGGTACATCGTGCTCACCACCATCGCGAGCGTCGGCCAGCACTTCATCGAGAAGCGGTTCGAGCGCGGCCACCACGCGCTGCAGACCAGGGTCCGCCGCAACCTGCGGCCCTTCGGCAAGGGGAGTGTGTGATGGCCGCGGCAGTCACCGGGAGCGCGTCCACGCGGCCCATGGTGCGGATCCGTTCGGTGCGCAAGTGCTTCGGCCCCGTCGAGGTGCTCAAGGGCATCAGCCTCGACGTGCCCGTCGGCGGCGTGGTCTGCGTCGTCGGCCCCTCCGGCTCGGGCAAGTCCACGCTGCTGCGCTGTGTCAACCGCCTGGAGACCATCGACTCGGGCCGCATCTGGGTCGACGGCGACCTGATCGGCTACACCGAGCGGGACGAACGCCTGCACCACCTGCGTCCCGCCCAGCTGTGCGCCCAGCGGCAGGACATCGGCATGGTCTTCCAGCGCTTCCACCTGTTCCCGCACCGCACGGCGCTGGAGAACGTCATGGAGGGCCCGGTCGTCGTCAAGGGCGTCCCCAGGGAGGCCGCCAGAAGACGGGCGATGGAACTGCTCGAACGGGTCGGCCTCGCCGAGCGGGCCACGCACTACCCGGCCCAGCTGTCCGGCGGCCAGCAGCAGCGCGTGGCGATCGCCCGCAGCCTGGCCATGGACCCCAAGCTCATGCTCTTCGACGAGCCGACGAGCGCCCTGGACCCCGAACTGGTCCAGGAGGTCCTGGCGGTCATGCGGGACCTGGCGGCCAGCGGCATGACGATGATGGTGGTGACCCACGAGATGGGCTTCGCCCGCGAGGTCGGCGACAACCTGGTCTTCATCGACGGCGGCGTCATCGTCGAGCAGGGTGACCCCCGGCAGGTGCTCGCCAACCCGGCCAACGACCGCTTCCGCGCCTTCCTCGGGCAGGTGTTGTGAACCACTTCGACCTGCTGCTGCGCGGCGGCCTCGTGATCGACGGGACGGACTCCCCGGACGCCGCGCGCCCGGCCGACGTCGGCGTCGCCGGCGGACGCCTCACCCTGCTTCCCCCGGGAGCCCCGGCCACCGCCGACGAGGTCGCCGACGTGACCGGCCTGGCCGTCGCCCCCGGCTTCATCGACGTGCACACCCACTCCGACGGCGTCACCCTGATCGACGGCGAGCTCGGCCGCGAGATGGTCATGGCCTCGGTGCTGCAGGGCGTGACCACCGAGATCTCCGGCAACTGCGGTTCGAGCCTGTTCCCCGCGCTGCCGGGACGGCTGGCCGCCATGGGCGCGGAGAACCGCGTCTACTTCGGCGGTGACGTCGGCATGTACGAGGGGTTCGCGGAGTTCGGCGCCGCGCACGCCGCCGTGCCGAGGGCCAACCACCTGGCCTCCCTGGTCGGGCACGGCACGCTGCGCAGCGGGGTGATGGGCCCCGTCGACCGGGCGGCGACCCCCGAGGAGCTTGAGGCCATGTGCCTGCTGCTCGACCGGGCGCTGACCGCCGGGGCGGCAGGGCTCTCCACCGGGCTGATCTACACCCCCGGCACCTACGCGGGCACGGACGAGGTCGTCGCGCTCGCGGCCGTCGCGGCCCGGCACGGCAAGCCGTACGTCACCCATCTGCGCGACGAGATGTCCCGGGTGGAGGAGGCGCTTGAGGAGGCCGTCGAGATCGCCGCCAGGAGCGGCGCCCCGCTGCACGTCTCCCACCACAAGACGGCGGGAAAGTACGCATGGGGCCGTACGGAGCGCACCCTCCCCAGAATCTCCACTCTTCGTGCAGACGGGATGGATGTGACATGTGACGTCTATCCCTATACTGCGGGGAGTACGGCGCTGGGCGCGATGCTTCCGCCATGGGCTTCCGAGGGCGGGATCTCCGCGCTGACGGCACGCCTGGCCGACCCCGGCCAGCGCGACCTGATGCGCCTTGCCATCGCCGAAGGTGTCCCCGGATGGGAGAACACCGTCGGCAACGGAGGTTGGGATCGCATCTCGATCGCCTGTGCGCCGCGCCACTCCGAAACGGAGGGGCTCACGATCGCCGAGCTGGCCGTCACCCGCGGCCAGGACCCCCTCGACGTGGCCGCCGCCCTGCTCGTCGCCGAGCAGGGCGAGGTCACGATCATCAGCCACTCCATGGTCGAGGAGGACGTACGGCGGGTGCTCGCGGCGCCGTACTCGATGATCGGCTCAGACGGCGTGCCCAAGCCGGGCGGTCGTCCCCACCCCCGCTGGGCCGGGACCTTCCCCCGGGTGCTCGGCCACTACGCCAGGGACCTGGGGCTGCTCAGCCTGGAGACGGCCGTGCACAAGATGACCGGCATGGCCGCGGCCAGGTTCGGCCTGCGGGGGCGCGGTGTGATCGCCGACGGCGCCCACGCCGACCTGGTCGTCTTCGACCCCGCCACGATCGCCGACCACGCGACCTTCACCGACCCGCTCCTGCCGCCGGCCGGGGTGCACCGGGTGGTCGTCGCCGGGCGGACCGTGGTCCGCGACGGCGCGGAGACCGGCGCCAGGCCGGGAAGGGTGCTGGCCGCATGAGCGCCGAGGTGGTGGACCAGGAGGGACCGGGCACCCTCGCGGTCTCGGTGCCCGGGCTGCTCGCCCTCCGGGAGGACACCGAGATGGTCCTCGCCAGCGCGGGCAAACTGCTGCTGCTGGCCGTGACCGCCCGGCGGATCGTCTCGGGGGAGCTCGACCCCGCCGAACCGGTGGAACTGCGCCAGGAGGACCGCTGCGGCGGCTCGGGGCTGCTCGGCCTGTTGTCGGCCCCCTCCTGGACGGTCGCCGACCTGGCCGTGCTCGTGGCCTCGGTGAGCGACAACACCGCGACCAACGCGCTGCTGCGCCGCGTCGGCCTGGAGGAGGTGGCGCGCGGCGCCGCCGAACTGGGCTTCGTCCGGACCCGTGTCCTCGACCGCATCCGCGAGCCCCGGCTGCCCTCGCACCCGCCCACCTTCGCCGTCGGCACGGCGGGTGAGCTGGCCGCGTTCGCGGCAGGGCTCGACGGGCGCACGGAGTGGACCCGGCTCATGCTGCGCTGGATGGCGCACAACGGCGACCGGAGCCTGGTCCCGGCCCTGCTGCCGCACGAGGCCGAGGACCGTGAGGTTCCCCAGGTGCCTGCGCGGGGGATGGTGTGGGTGGCCAACAAGACAGGAACCGACACCGGGGTGCGGACCGACGTCGGGGTGATGATCGGCCCCGGCGGCAGGATCGGCTACGCCGTGCTGGCCAACGGTCCCGCCGGGAGCGAGCACGCCCTGGTCCGGCGCGTCCGCGAGGCGGGCCTGCGCGTCGGAGCCCTGGCCGGGCTCACCGGACAGGACTCCTGAGGCCCCGTACGGCGGGCGGCTCCTCCGTCCGCCGTACGGGCAGGGAACCCCGGCTATTTGTCGCTCTTCGCCAGAAAAGCCCAGGAAACAGTGGAAATCCATCGCTGGAACGCGCTAACACTGTTCGAAGGCAGGAGCGGGACGACATGACACGGGCCCGCCGACGGGAGGAACGCCAGTGGAGCTCCACGAGTACGCACGTCACGACGCCGTCGGGCTGCGGGACCTGATCGCGGCGGGCGAGGTGACGGCGGCCGAGGTCGAACAGGCCGCCAGAAGGGCGCTGGAGGCGGCCGACGCCGAACTCAACGCCCTGGCCCTGCCGCCGTTCTCCCCGGCGCTCGACCACGCGGCGGACGGGCCGCTCGCGGGCGTGCCCTTCCTGATCAAGGACAGCGGGCCGATGGCGCGGGGCGTGCCGTCCTTCCTGGGCAGCAGGGGCCTGGAGACGGTCCCCGGCCACGACAGCGAGCTGATGACCCGGCTGCGGGCCGCGGGCCTGGTCACCCTGGGCCTGACCACCGTGCCGGAGATGGTGGTCAGCTTCTCCACCGAGTCGCTCAAGCACGGGCCGACCCGCAACCCCTGGGACCTGGAACGCGGCGTCGGCGGATCGAGCGGCGGCGCCGCCGCCCTGGTCGCCGCGGGCGCCGTGCCCCTCGCGCACGGCACGGACGGCGCGGGCTCCATCCGTGTCCCCGCCTCCTGCTGCGGCCTGGTCGGGCTCAAGCCCAGCCGGGGCCGTGTCTCCAGCGGCCCCGACGCCGCCGAGGTGACGTTCGGGATGTCCTGCGACTTCGGGCTGACCCGCACCGTCAGGGACGCCGCCGCCCTGCTCGACGCCGTCCACGGCCCCGCCGCGGGCGACAAGTACACCGCGCCGCCCCCGGCCAGGCGCTACACCGAGGAGATCGGCGCGGACCCCGGCAGGCTGCGGATCGCCGTCACCACCACGGCCTGGTCGGGCGCCGCGGTCGACCCCGAGGTGGCCGCCGCGGCGGTCGCGACCGGCAGGACCCTGGAGGGAATGGGCCACCTCGTCACCGAGGCGAGCCCCGAGGTCGACTGGGACCTCGTGATCGGCGGCGTCGTGCCGGTCGCCGTCGCCTGCGTCGCCTCGGCCGCGGCCCCGGGAACGACCCCTGGGACGCCCCCTGACCCCGAACGGTTCGAGGCGGTCACCAGGCACGCCCTCGACGTCGCCGGAGACCTCGGCGCCCTCGACCTGATGGGCGCCCTCGCCGCGCAGAACCGGATCAGCCGCTCCGTCGGCGCCTTCTTCACCGGGCACGACCTCCTCATCACCCCCACCCTGGGGCAGCTGCCCGCGCCGCACGGAACCCTGCGCTACGACGACCCCGGCCACACCATGACCAGCTGGCACGAGAGCCTCTTCGAGTACGGCCCCTTCACGGTGGTGTTCAACATCGCCGGGCTGCCGGCCGTCAGCCTGCCGCTCGGCTGGAGCCGGGACGGGCTGCCGATCGGCGTGCAGCTGGTCGCGCCGTACGGCCGTGAGGACCTGCTGCTGCGGCTGGCCTCCCACCTGGAGGAGGCCCTGCCCTGGCGGGGCCGGGTCCCCGGCGTCTTCACCGGCGCCTGAGCCGCGCTCAGCGCAGGGCGTTGCGGATCTGGGCCGAGGCGTCGCGCAGATAGTCGATGAAGGACCGCAGCGCCGGGTTGGGGTTGGTCGGCCGGACCGCCGCCCCGATCCTGCGGTAGAGCCTCGGGCCGTCCAGGCGGCACACCTGGATGCCCGAGGCGCCCTGCGCGCCGAGACTGGGCACGAGGGCGACCCCCAGCCCGGCCCTGACCAGCCCCAGCGTCACCTCGTAATGGTCGCTGCGGCAGCGGATCGTCGGGTTGAACCCCTCAAGGGCGCTGGCCCGCTCAAGGACCGAGACCGGGGTGTCGGTGCCGTAGGTGGTGATCCACGGCTCATCGGCCAGGTCCGCCAGCCGTACCCGCGGGCGCTGGCCCGCCGGGTGGCCGAGCGGTACGACCAGCAGTTGCGGCTCGTCGAACAGGTGGGTGACCTCGACCCCCTCCGGGGCCTTCCACGGGTCGAGGGCGTGCTCGAAGACCACCAGCACGTCCAGGGCGCCGCGCTCCAGGTCGGGCAGCAGCTCGTGCGGCTGGCCGAGCACCAGGTCCAGCTCGACGGCGGGATGACGGGCGGTGAAGGTCGACAGCGCCAGCGGCAGCAGCCGGTATCCGGCGGAGGCGAAGAACCCGATCCGCAGCTGGCCCGCGTCGGCCCTGGCCTGGGCCAGCAGGTCCTTCTCCGCCGCCTCGATGATGTCCAGGACCTCCTGGGCCCTGGTCGCCAGCCGCCGTCCCGCCCCGGTCAGCCGCAGGCTCTGCGCGCCCCGCTCGACCAGGCCGACACCCGCCTCCTCCTCCAGCTTCGACAGCTGGTGGGACACGGCGGACGGCGAGAGCCGCAGGACACGCGCTGCCCCGGCTATGCTCCCGGTCCTGAAGACCTCAAGGAGCACCCGCAGGCGTTGACTGCTCAGCACGTTTTCAGTATCGGCGCAGGCAGGGGGTGCCGAGCACGGGGCGCAAGGACCGGAAGGTGAGACGAGAAGGTGAGAAAAAAGGGCGGAGACGCCGACCCCCGGCTCCTCGACCGAGGAACCGGGGGGACGCGAAGGGCGCTGGCCGGGTCAGGCGCTCTTGCGGCGCTGTGCGCGCAGGATGGCCAGGCGCTCGTTGAGGACCTCCTCCAGATCCTCGATGGTGCGGCGCTCAAGTAGCATGTCCCAGTGGGTCCGCGGGGGCTTTACCTTCTTGGTCTCCGGCAGTTCTCCGTCCACCCGTAGCGCCGTCGCACCGCACATCCGGCACTCCCAGGTCGCCGGGATCTCCGCCTCGGCGGCGAGGGGAACGTCGAATCGATGGCCCTTCGGGCAGGTGTAGGACACCTCCTGGCGCGGGGCCAGATCGGTGTTGCGGTCGTTCTCGTAGCTGGTCGCCCCGAGTCGGGTACCGCGTAGCGCACGCTCGCCCATGTCTCAATGCCTCCTGAGGGCCCCGTCGTGAGGGGTTCGTCTCCCACGGCGTACAACGCTTGATACCGTGTGTGGATTCCCACACCCGGGGTGATCCAATCGCGCCTTCTTGACCCGGTCTGCGGCGAGAGCCGTTCAGATGCGCTCCGGCACCTTGTTTCCGGCGGCCCTGATCGCCCTCGGCAGGTTGATCGCTCCCAGCGCCACCAGGCCGACCAGGAAGAACACCAGCAACGACAGCACGCCGAGCCGGTAGCTGTCGGTCAGCTGCAGGGCCACGCCCAGGGCGAAGGAACCGAGAAACGTCGAACCCTTGTCGCTGATCTCGTAGAGGCTGTAGTACTCGGCCTCCTTGCCCGCCGGGATCACATGGGAGAACAACGAACGCGACAGGGCCTGGGTGCCGCCCATCACGATCGCGATCGCGAAGGCCAGCGCGAAGAACGGCAGCGCCGAGCCCCTCGGCAGGAAGTAGGCCACGCCGACCACGGCCATCCAGGCGACCAGCGCGCTCATCACGACCCGCTTGGCCCCGTAGGAGGAGGCCAGCCTGCCCAGCAGCAGGGCGCCGCCGAAGGCGACGAACTGCACCATCAGGATCGCCGCGATCCGCGAGGTCTGGCTCAGCCCCAGCTCCTTGTCGGCGTAGGTGGCCGAGAAGGAGATGACGGTCTGCACGCCGTCGTTGTAGATCAGGTAGGCCACCAGGAAGGCCAGCGTCAGCGGATACCTGCGCAGCTCCGCGAGCGTACGGCCCAGCTGCCTGAAACTGCCCGTGACGACCGTGCCGTGCGCCCCGGCCGCCGATCCCGGGTTGCGCAGCCTCAGCATCGGGATGATCGTGAACCCCGCCCACCACAGGCCCGCCGAGGCCAGGCAGATGCGCACGGCGTCGGTCTCGGAGACGCCGAGGGTCTCGTGCCCCAGGAAGAGCGCCAGGTTGAGGGCCAGCAGCAGGCCGCCGCCGAGGTAGCCGAAGCCCCAGCCGCGCGCCGAGACCCGGTCGCGTTCGTCGGCGGTCGAGATCTCCGGCAGGAACGAGTTGTAGACGACGAACGCCGTCGAGAACCCCAGGCTGGCCACGATGAACAGCACCCCGCCCAGCAGGTATCTCCCGTCGGAGACGAACCACATGCCGACCGTGGCCCCGGCGCCGACGTAGGCGAACAACCCCATGAGCTCCTTCTTGCGCCCGGTGTGGTCGGCCAGGGCCCCGGCCACGGGCATCAGGATGATCTGCAGGACGGCCGCCGCCCCGACCACGAAGGAGTAGTAGGCGCTGGGCCGTACGTCGAACCAGAGCACCGGCACGTACGGCCTGCCCCCGGCGGCGTTCTCGGCGATCGTCGTCAGATAGGGGCCGAGGAAGACGGTCAGCACGGTGGAGTTGAAGGCGGAGTTCGCCCAGTCGTAGAAGTACCAGCCGCGCTGCTGCCTGCGGCGGGCGAGGGGGGATTCCTCGACGGCCTGTCCTGCGGTCATGGGCGTCCTTTGCTCACGGGGGGACGGGGGGTCGTGCGCTCACGGAGAGAGGGGTCAGGCGGCGCCGGGGTGCCACTGCCCTCGGGCCTGGAGCACCTCGCGCAGGCCGGAGATGTTGTCGGTCATCACACCGTCCACCCCAAGGTCGAGCAGGCGCTCCATCTCCCGGGGGTCGTTGACGGTCCACACGTGGATCTGCATGCCGAGGGCGTGCGCGGTGCGCACCAGCGCGGGCGTGGTGACGCGCAGCCCGCGAAAGCCCAGCGGGACCTGCGCGCACGGCACGCCCGCGCGGGCCAGCCGGGCCAGCAGGCGGCCGTAGCCCGACGTGGTGGCCGCGGCGCGCAGGGCCGCCACCCCGCGCGGCCCCAGGGAGGAGCAGACCGGCCTGCCGACGGCGGCGCGGGCGCGGGCGAGCCGCTCGTCGGAGAAGGACGTCAGGCAGACCCTGTCGTAGGCGCCGGTCCGCCTGATCGCCTCGGCCAGCGGGGCGATGGCCGAGGCCTCCTTGACGTCGATGTTGAAGCGCGCCTCGGGCCAGGAGCCCAGCAGGTCGTCCATGAGCGGGATCTCGTCGACGCCGTCGATCCGCGCCTGACGCACCAGCCGGTACGGCAACTCGGCGATGCGGCCCCGCCGGTCGGTCACCCGGTCCAGGGTGTGGTCGTGGAAGGCCAGCAGCACCCCGTCCGAGGTGGCGTGCGCGTCGGTCTCCAGGTAGGTGTATCCGAGCTCGACGGCGCGGGCGAACGCGGCGTGGGTGTTCTCCCGGCCCTCGGCCGCCCCGCCCCGGTGGGCGAAGGCGAGCGGGCCGGGATGGTCGAGGAAGGCGTAACGGGGCTGCACGTGCAGGAGTATGCCCGTTACGGGCACGGCCCGTCATCGCCGGAAGCTGAACGTTCGGGAACCACCCGCCTCCGGCGGGCCGCTCACTGCCCTCCGGTCACCTCGCCCCCGGCCGGGAGGCCGGCCCACTCCCTGCGGCGCACCTCGGCGACCGCGATGGCGGTCGCGACCGCCACGTTGAGCGAGCCGACCCGGCCGACCTGCGGGATGTAGCAGACGGCGTCGGCGGCCTCAAGCAGCGCGGGGGAGCAGCCGTGGTCCTCCCCGCCGACCACCAGGCACACGTCACCGTCCAGCTTGGCCTCGTGCAGCGGTACGGCGTCGCCGGTCAGCTCGATCGCGACCACCGTGAACCCCTCGGCCCTGGCCGCCCGCACCGCCTCCGCCGAGGGGACCGGCTCCTCCCAGGCGACCAGGCGGTCGGTGCCGAGGGCGGTCTTCTGCGCCTTCGGGTTGGTCGGGGGAGTGGCGTTGCCCGCCAGCCAGATCCGGTCCACACCGAACGCGGCGGCCGTACGGAAGATGGAGCCGATGTTGAACGGGCCGGTCACCGACTCGACGATCAGGGCCAGGCGTCCCCCGGTGTTCCTGCGCCAGGTGCGGTTGAGCCGCTTGACGTCGGTCGGCCGCAGCTGCCTGCGCGGGTTGGCGGTCATCGGTCGTTCACCGTTCCTCGTCCGTTGTCGTTCTTCGTCTCGCCCATCGGCCCGCTCACCGCTCCTGGTCCGCGGGGCGGGCGCCGACCCGGAGGATCCGGTAGGAGGAGCGGGAGGCGGCGCGCTCGGCGGGCCAGCCCTGATCGTTCAGCCAGCGCTGCAGGGAGTCGGAGCCCAGGTGCTTCTGGACGACCAGATGGGCCTGGCCGTCCGGGGTCAGCCGGGACAGCCAGCGGGCCAGCATCTCGTGCAGCGCGGCCTTGCCGATGCGGATCGCCGGGTTGGACCAGATGGCGGAGAAGCGCACCTCGGAGGGGACCTCGTCGACGTGCACCGACCTTACTTTGTCAAGGGCGGCGGTCCGGGCGTTCCTCGCACACAGCTCGACCGACCTGCGGTTGACGTCCACGGCCCACACGGTCGCCTCAGGCGCGCGTGAGGCCATCGTCAGCGCGATCGGCCCGTAACCGCAGCCCAGGTCGAGCAGGTCGCCCGTCGCGGGCGGGGCGGGCACGCTCTCCAGCAGGATGCGGGTCCCCTGGTCGACCCGCTCGGGGGAGAAGACCCCGCTGTCGGTCTCAAGTCTCAGGTGCAGGTCGGGGAGCACGAGCGTGACCGAGCCCGGGCGGCTGGCGGTCTGGGGACGCTCCTCGAAGTAGTGGGCCACGTCGTAGAACGTTACCAACGGTGGGGACCCGGTCAGGGCAGCCGTGATCCCAGCAGCCCCGCCGTCACGGCCACCAGCAGCCCGGTCACGATCGCCGCGACCACGAACCACTGGCTGACCTCCTGGTTGACCGTGCGGTAGCCCAGCGAGGTGCCGATCTGCTCGTACACCTCCCGCAGCTGGCTGCCCGACTCCGCCTCGTAGGCCCGTCCCGAGGTGCCCTCGGACAGGGACTGCAGGGTGGTCTTGTTGACCGGCACGTTCACGTCGCGGCCGTCGATCGAGACGGTGCCCTCCTGGGTGCCGTAGGCGATGGTCGAGACCGGCACGCGCGCGTTCATCGCGGCGTCGATGGCGTCGCCGACCGAGCGGCCCGAGGTGTTGTCGCCGTCGGACAGCAGCACGATCGCCGCGGGCGGCGGGTCGGTGACGGCCTGCTGGTCGAAGGAGCGCAGGGAGTCGATCGAGCTGAAGACCGCCTCGCCGATGGCGGTGCCGGCCCTGGTGGTGAGGTTGCCGATGGAGGTGACGACGGCCTGGTGGTCGGTGGTGGGGGAGACCACGACCGAGGCCGAACGGGCGAAGGCGACGACGCCGACGTTGAAGCGCTCGGGCAGGTCCCTGACGAACCGCTGGGCCGCCTCCTTGGCGGCGCTCAGCCTGCTCGGCGGGACGTCGGCGGCCTCCATCGACAGCGAGACGTCCATCGCGATGATGATCGTGGCGCGGTCGCGCGGAACCCGTACGGAGTCCGCAGGCCGGGCGGCGCCGACGACCAGCAGGCCCATCATCAGCAGGAACAGCAGCGGAGCCAGGTGCCTGCGCCAGTCGGGTCCGGAGGGGGCGACCAGCGTCAGCAGCGGCAGGTTGGTGAAGCGCACCGCGTAGCGCCGCCGGGCGAACTGGGCGACCACATAGCCCGCGACGAGCAGCGCGAGCACCGCGAACAGCCACAGCCACGCCGGTGAGAGGAAGGTCATCTGGCCGCTCCGGGGACGATGGACCGGTGCGCCAGGTGGGCCGTGCGCCGCTGCCGCAGGACGAAGCGGGCGATGTCCGCCACCCAGTCGCGGTCGGTGCGCAGCACCAGGTGCGAGACCCCGCAGCGCCGCAGCGCCACCGCGGTGGCCTCCCGCTGGGCGGCGGCGGCCCGCGCGTAGGCCGCGCGGACCCTGCCGGTCAGGCGGATCCTGCGGGCGCGGCCCGTCTCCGGATCGGTCAGGGTGACCAGGCCGACCGGCGGCAGTTCGAGTTCACGCGGGTCGATCACCTCGACGGCCAGCACCTGGTGCCGGGCGGCCAGGCGGCGGATCGGCCGTTCCCAGGGCGGCTCGGCGCCGGGATCGAGGACCGGGGCGGCGTCGAGGAAGTCGGAGACCACCACCCGCAGGCCGCGCCGCCGCCGCGCCGAGGCCAGCACCTCGATCGCCTCGGCCAGGTCGGGGGCGTCCGCGACGGGACGGCCCCTGGGCGCCTGGGCCAGGGAGTTCAGCAGGCCGTACAGGGCGGGCCTGCCGCCTCTGGCGGGCATCCGGTGGACGTACTCGTCGTGCAGGACGTAGGCGCCGAACCGGTTGCCGATCCGGCTCGTCAGGAAGCCGATCGCACCGACCGCGGCGACCACCAGGTCCCTCTTCTCCATCGTGTCCGTGCCGAAGTCCATGCTGGGCGACAGGTCGGCCAGCGCCCAGGTCTCCAGCTCCCGGTCGGCGATCAGGTCGCGCACGTGCGGGACGGTCGTGCGGGCGGTCACCGCCCAGTCCATCCTGCGGATGTCGTCCTCACCGGGGACGTAGACCCTGCTGTCGCCGAACTCGCCGCCGGGGCCGGGCAGCAACCCCTGGTAGGAGCCGTGCAGCAGGCCGTCCAGGCGTCTGACGATGGTCAGTTCGAGCCGTCGCAGCGCCCGCTCCGAGGCGCCGGTGACGCCCGTCACCGTGAGTCCTGGTTCCACACGACCAGGGGCGGGGGCACGGCCGCCAGCACCCGCCCGACCACGTCATCGGGGTTCACCCCGTCGGCGAGGGCGTCGAAGGTGAGCATCAGGCGGTGGGACATCACGTCGGCGGCCACGTCGCGGACGTCGTCGGGCAGCAGGTAGTCGCGGCCCCGCAGCAGGGCCAGGCCGCGGCCTGCGGCGACCAGGCCGAGGGTGGCGCGGGGGCTGACCCCGATCTCGATGTCGTCGGCCAGCTCCGCCAGGCCGTACTCGGCGGGGGAGCGGGTGGCCATCACCAGCCGGACCACGTAGTCGGCGACCAGGTGGTGCACCGACACCTGTTCCGCGGCGGCCTGCAGCGCGATCAGCCGCGCCGGGTCGAGCACGGTCCTCGGCTCAGGCGGGGTCACGCTCATCCGGTGCAGGATCTCCAGCTCCTCGTGGGCGCTGGGGTGGGCGACCCGGATCCTGAACAGGAAACGGTCGCGCTGGACCTCGGGCAGCGGGTAGACGCCCTCGGACTCGATCGGGTTCTGGGTGGCCAGCACGATGAACGGCCTCGGCAGCCGGTGGGTGCGTCCCGCGAGCGTCACCTGGCGCTCGGCCATGACCTCAAGCAGCGCCGACTGCACCTTGGCCGGGGCGCGGTTGATCTCGTCGGCCAGCAGGAAGTTGACGAACACGGGCCCGAGCTCGACGTCGAACTCCTCGCGGGAGGGATGGTAGACCCGGGTTCCCACGATGTCGCTGGGCACCAGGTCGGGGGTGAACTGGATACGTGCGAAGTCACCGCCGACGACGGTGGCCAGCGTCGAGGCCGCCAGCGTCTTGGCCACCCCGGGCACGCCCTCCAGCAGGCAGTGGCCACGGGCGAGCAGGGCGACGAGCAGGCGTTCGACCATGTGCTCCTGGCCCACGATGACCCGCCGGACCTCGGCCAGGGCCTCGCGCAGCAGTCCGGCGTCGGTCTCGCTCGGCAGTTCTTCCGCGACGGTCATGTTGACATTCCACCAAATGAAGTGCCGGGTCGCACGGCTGGTCGGGTGCCCATTTCCCGTTCCTACCCACAACGCGGTGCCCGTGTGGACGAGGGGACGTCCGCGCCGTGTGCTTTCATGGCAGGCGTGGCCAGTCCGCTTCAGCACGGTGACCCGCCCCACCTGGGGCCCTTCGTGCTGCGGGCGCGGCTGGGGGTCGGTCCCGCCGGGCTGGTCTACCTCGGGCAGGGCTCCGACGGCAGGCAGGTCTCGGTCGCGGTGCTCACCAGGGGCGCCGCGCACGACCCCGCGGCCCGCGACCGCTTCGTCACCGGCATCCGCGAGGCGGCGGCGAGCCGTTCGGGGATGCGGGGCTGGATGGTCAGGGCGGCCCGCGGCCGTACGGCGGTCGCGGACACGATGCCCCAGGTTCTGGCGATGGACGGCGGAGACGCGCCGTGGGTGGCGACGCCGTACGAACCGGGCAGGGCGGGGGCGGAGCGCTTCCTCGAACCGGTGCTGGTGCGCGGCACACTGATCGGCGAGCGGCACGGCCCCGACTTCGCGCCGCACTGGGTGAGCGATCGATCGCCCGCGCTGCCCGCGCCGCCGGTCGGAGCGCCGCCGCCCGTCGAGACGCGTCGTTCCGTGCTTTTCGCCACGGCCACGCTCGCCGTGCTGCTGGTGCTGCTGGCCGTGATGCTGCTGGTGCTGCTGCGCAGGCAGGAGGAGGGGGCGCCGCCGCCGAGGCCGCGCCCGCAGACGACGTTCGTGCCGACTCCGCCGCCGGTTCCCGCGACGACCGAGCCGGGACAGCCGACCCCCTCGCCGTCCCCTTCGGAGAGCGGCGGTGGCAGGCCGGGGCCGGGGGAGGGCGACGAGGACGACGGTTCCCCCATCTGAGGCGTCCCGCCGGGTGGCTCACGGGGCCCGCGGTGTCACCTGGGGGAGACGAAGCCCGACTCGTAGGCGGCGATGACGGCCTGGGGGCGTTCGCGGGCGTCGAGTTTGGACAGCACGTCGCTCACGTGCGTCCTGATCACGTCCGTGCCGACGGCCAGTTCCACGGCGATCTCACCGTTCGACAGGCCGCGTGCCATCAGGCGCAGGACGTCCGCCTCGCGTTCGGTGAGCCTGCCGATGCCGGGGACGGTCCTGCCGTCGCCGTGCAGGGCGGCGAGGGTGCGTACGGCGGAGGGGAAGAGCAGGCGGTCTCCGGCGGCCACGGTCCTGATCGCCTGGACGAGTTCGTCGGGGCGGGTCCGTCTGAGCAGGAAGCCGCTCACCCCGGCTCGCAGCGCCTCGTAGACGAGGTCGTCGTTGCCGAAGGTGGTGATCACGATGATCTTGGGGGGTTCGGGCGGGGAGAGCAGGTGCCGGACGGCCTGGACGCCGTCCACCGCGGGCATCCGCACGTCCATGAGCACCACGTCGGGGCGCAGTTCGCGTGCGGCGGTCAGGGCCCCGGCGCCGTCGGCCGCCTCGCCGACCACGGTGAGCCCGGGTTCGGAGTCGATGATGATCCGCAGCCCCGTGCGGGTCAGGTCCTCGTCGTCGGCGATCACCACGCGCAGGGTCATGGCCATGACCATACAGACCGCGCCCGCAGGGGCCCGCCCCGCATCGTTGGAGGTCTTTCCCGGGCCGCTGCTGTAGGGAAAGGGCAGGGCTCATCGGTGATTTACGAGCTTGCCAGGAATTGCGAGGAAAGCCGGGCTATCGCCTTTTGGTGTGGCATGCCCGTCAAGTCTCAAGTTTGAGAAGTGACATGAAAAGGCGTGCCGCGCCCGGTTTGTCGTGCTTGGGGCATGAAAAACCCCTGACGAGAAAAGCGCTGGCCAGTCACTCTTCGCGTCAGGGGTTGGTGCTACGTGAGAATCCTCGTGCCTCTATGACGGTGCCCGCTGTGCACATGAGCGGCCGTCACAGGCGCCTAGTTGTTGTTGCTGCTAGGGCTGAGGATGGGGATGTTGACGTCGCACAGGTTCAGGCCGAGGCCGAGGCCCAGGAGCAGGCCGAGACCCTGGTTGTTGGTGGAGCAGGTGGTCTCGCTGCTGGTGACGTCGACGTCCTGGTCGTGGCCGACGTGGAACGGCGGCACGTGGTAGGGCGACGGGAAGGGGTCGGTAGCAGCGGAGGCCGCGGTGGCCTGCGTCATGGCGGCGACAGCCAGGGCGCTTGCGACGGCCGCGCCGACGATAACGCGACGGATCATGGTATTCCTCCATGGAGACTAATGGGAAATTCTGGGCGAATCAGCGTGAGTGCCTTTCGGCTCCCTGCGGATCGCCAGGGACAATGATTGTGCATCGAGGGTCTGGATTTCAACGTTGTCGAGCAACTGGAAAGTAAAGTACTGAGGGTTTATCTCAAAAAATAGAATATGATCGTTTTGGTCCTTTGGGGACGACAGCGATATGTCATCGATGGCGCTTTTTTCTGTCTCCGGTGTATCTGGTGCTGACATGTCGTAAAAGCGCGACAAACGAGCCCTTTGCGGGAATTGGTGCACGGATATTTCCCGACACTTCCGACGAGATCGACCACGTCGATCGCGTCAGGCGGCGTCCCGCACGCCGTGCGAGGCCGGAGATCGTGGCCCGCTCCGGCTGGGAGACGGGTGGAACGTGACCTGTGCCATATCCATGTCGTGGCCGTGTCGTGGTCGTACGGCAGGGCCGACGGGTGTCCTGAGGGAGTTCGGCGGACGGCCCGGGAGGGCCGCCGGCCTCCGGCGGCCGTCATCGGCGGGCGGGAAGGAGCGCGGAGGTTCGGAGATCGTGCCCCTGACGGGCGGCTTCTCAGGGAAATCCGAGGTCAAGACGCCCCGATTTTTCCCCCGAAAAGGTATGAATGTACTTCCTGCGGGCACGCGATCCAGAAGCCGAGCCGCCAACCGTCGAGCTTCCTCACCGTCATTGGATCGCCTATGTCTCTTCAGGGCAACGTCATCCCCATCATCCACTGGTCGCGCCGTTCTCTCTGTCTCACCGAGGACCCCGAACTCTTCTTCCCCGTCTCCACGGAGGGGCCGGGGCGGGAGCAGTACGAGCAGGCCAAGGCCGTGTGCCGCCGCTGCCCGGTGCAGCACCGCTGCCTGGAGTACGCCCTGAACACCCACCAGATGTACGGGGTGTGGGGTGGGACGAGTCCCGACGAGCGCAGGGCGGCGATGACGGCGCCCAGACGCGGGGCCAGGTGACGGATCACGGGAACGGGGCCGTACCCCTCAGCGGGGGCGGCGCCGCGCGGCGGGGTGGGTGAGGACCCCGGCGCGGAAGGAGGGCGCGGCGTCCCCGGCCTGCCGTGACTCCTCGATCAGGGCGGCCAGCCGGGCGGCGGTGCGCTGCGAGGCGTCACCGCAGCAGACGTTGGTGAGCACGTGGGTCGTCTCCGCGCTCCGGGAGAGCGCGAGGATCCGGGAGGCCCACCGCCTGAGCTCGGTCTCGGTGTACCGGTAGGAGAAACGCTCCTCGACGTTCCCGCCCACCCACCGCGACGAGTGGCCGTGCAGGCGGACCACGGCGAGGTCGGAGGTCACGGCCGTCACCGGAGGGATCGAGGAGGGGTGGCCCTGGGGCATGTCGACGCACACGTAGGGGATGTCGTGCTCGGCGAGGAAACCCAGGGTCGCGGCGCGGCCGGCCCCCTCCATCCAGGTCCGGTTGCGGAACTCGACACAGATCCGCATCGGCGCGCATCGGCGGGCGCATTCGAGGACGCGCCGCCTGCCGTGCTCCCCGGCGGGCAGCCACGGCGGGAACTGGAACAGCAGGGCGCCCAGCTTGCCCGCCTCGTGCAGCGGGGTGAGCGCGCCGAGGAAGCGCCGCCAGACCTCCTCGGCGATCCGCGGGCCGACGCCGTCCAGATAGAGGCGCTCCGGTACCTCGCCGAGCGTGTCCCGCAGGTCCTTGTAGAGCGCCTCGGGGCGGGTCGGATGACCGGTGAGCAGGGAGAACGCCTTGACGTTGAAGACGAAGCCCGCCGGGGTGCGGTCCCGCCAGGCCTGTACGGTCCGCAGTGACGGCGGGTGGTAGTAGGTGGAGTCGACCTCCACGATCGGGAACCGCGAGGCGTACCAGGCCAGTCGCGCGGCCGGGGTCGAGGCCTCCTCGGGATACCAGCCCGACTCCAGCAGCGACCTGTCCGTCCAGGAGGCCGTACCGACCAGAATCCGGCCCGGGCGGGCCGTCCGGTGGATGGCGTGTGTCATGTCCCGCCCCTGCCCCCGCGCCGGCTCCTCTCACCCGTGAGCCGACCGTGAGCCGACCGTGAACCACCCGCCCGCCGTTCGAACGCCGTCCGGGAGGCCCTCTGTGCGACCGGTTTACCGAAGTTTCCAGCTTTAGTGAAATGTCGCCGTTTCCGAGGGTCGGTCACTAGGGTTGCCCGGGTGGGGGCGGATACGGGGACACGGGTGTGGAGCGAACTGCGGGTTTCCTCGGCGCCGAGGGTCTCGGTGTCGATCTCGCCGAATCTGACGGCTCTGGCCGTGATCGCCGACGCGCTGGCGGGCAGACGGAGGGGGCTGCCCGAGCGGTGGCGGCGGGTGATCCAGGATTCGGTCGGCCCGCAGGCGCGTGAGGCGGTCAGGCCGCTCGGCGCGCCGGGATACTCGGTCGTCCCCGACAGCGTGGTGCCCCAGACCCCGATCGAGGGCTTCTCCGTCGCCTCGCAGGCCGAGCTGCTGCGCGCGGTACCCGAGGAGCAGCTGACCGCCGACCTCGAACAGGCCTTCGGCGAGCAGGGGGTGCCCGAGCACTGGCGCTGGGCCGCCGACCGGCCGAAACGCTGGCTGGCGGGGTACGCGGCGGCGCTCGGGGACGTGTGGGACGCGACGGGGCCGGTGTGGGCGCGAGCCGCGTCCCTGCTGGACCGGGAGGTCGAGCGGGTCGGCACCGCCGTCGTCAGGGGCGGCCTCGACGTACTGCTGAGCTCCCTGAGCGAGCGGATCCAGTACGGCGAGGACGGGCTGCTGATCGCGGACCTGGAGCCGAGCCGGTACGACCTCGGCGACCGCAGGATGATCCTGGTGCCGATGCTGGCCGGGCGTGACGCCGTGATCGTGAAGCTGGACCACCCCGAGGTGGTGTGGATCGCCTATCCGGTCCCCGGAGCCGAGACGCTGTGGCACGGGCCCAACCCCCGGGCGGCCGACGAGCTGACGGCGCTGATCGGGCCGGTGCGCGCGGCGCTGCTGCACACCCTGGACCAGCCCGCCACGATGAGCGCCCTGGCCGCCGGGGCGGGGATGGTGCCCAGCGCGATCACCTACCACTGTGAGCGGCTGGTCGCGGCGGGCCTGGTCAGCCGCGAACGGCGGGGCCGTGAGGTGTGGATCGTCCGTACCCGCAGGGGCGAGGAACTGCTGGACCTGTTCCGGCACTGAGGCCCGCCGGGGCCGAGGCCCGCGCGATCCGTCGCGGGGGCGTGTGCGAACCTTGGCCCATGGCTACTGCGCGCTGGAACGGCGAGATCATCGCGGAAAGCGACGAGACGGTGATCGTGGAGGGCAACCACTACTTCCCGATCGAGTCCGTCTCCTCCGAGTACCTCAGGCCGTCGGAGACCACCACGGTCTGCGGCTGGAAGGGCACGGCGAACTACTACACGCTGCACGTCGAGGGGGCGGAGAACCCCGACGCCGCCTGGTACTACGCGGACCCGAAGGAGGAGGCCGCCCAGATCAGGGGACGGGTGGCCTTCTGGAAGGGCGTCGAGGTCACCGGCTGAGCCGGCTGCGGGACGGAGCGGAAAAGGAAGGGGGACGGCCGCGGTGCCGTCCCCCTTCCCGTGGCCGGGCGCCGGCGCACCGGTTCAGTGCACCAGTTCGGCCTCGACCTCGTGGCCGTACAGCCAGGCGTTCTGCCGCAGCGGGTCGCCCTTGGCGAAGCCCTCGTCGCGCCTGCGCTGTTCGGGACCGTCGGGCAGGTGGTTGACCACCTCGCGCCCCCGGCTGCCGAGCTGCACCTGGGAGGCTCTCGGCTTGCGGATCTCCTCGTAGCGCAGCAGCGCCCGCGCCGCGGTCTCCGGCGTCGCCTCCCGCAGGCATCCGGCCAGGACCGTGGCGTCCTCGACCGCCTGGCAGGCCCCCTGACCGAGGAAGGGCAGCATCGCGTGGGCGGCGTCCCCGAGCAGGGTCACCCGCCCGTCGGTCCAGCGGTCGAGGGGGCCGCGGTCGTACATGGCCCAGCGCTTGGTCTCCGACGCGGCGGCGATCAGTTCCCCGAGCCGGGGGTCCCACGTCTCGAACTCCCGGGCCAGGTCCTCAAGCCGGCCGTCCGTCGTCCACGACTCGACGCGCCACTCGCCGGCGGGCACGACCGCGACGACGTTGACCAGCCGTCCCCGGCTGACCGGGTAGTGCACGAAGTGCCTGCCCGGCCCGAGCCAGATCGTCTGGGACGGCCTGGTCATCAGGGAGGGGGCGGCGTCGGCGGGGACCAGGCACCGGTAGGCGCACAGCCCGGAGAAACGCGGCGGCGCCTCGGTCACGACCGTGGGCCGTACGGTGGAGTGGATCCCGTCGGCGCCGACGACCACGTCCGCGACGGCCGTGCTCTCCCGGCCCGCGGAGTCGGTGAGGGTCAGCTCGACCTCCCGCTCGTCCTGCCGCAGGCCGGTCAGCCGCCGGTCGAGCCGTACGATCTCCTCGGGCAGCGCCTCGGCCAGCATGGCCAGCAGGTCGGCCCGGTGGGCGACGTAGCAGTCGACGCCGTACAGCTTGCGGCACTCCGCCCCCATCTTCTGGGCGAACAACACACTGCCGTCCTGCCAGCGCCGCATCTCCCAGGCGGTCTCAAGGCGTACGGCGAACTCGGCCAGCCGTTCGCCGAGCCCGGCCCTGACCAGGGGGCGCACCATGTTGGGGGCGACGATGATGCCCGCGCCGACCTCACGCAGCTCACCGCTCTGCTCGTAGACGGTCACCTCGACCCCCGCCCGGCTCAGCAGCAGGGCGGTGGTCAGCCCGCCGAGTCCCCCTCCGACGACGGCGACTCTCATCGGGCACCTCCGCTGTTCACAGGCCCCGCCAGACGGCCGAGCCCTCCGTCAACTCTGATTCTGGACGGTCCCCCGCCGGGCAGCGGCGGCAGCCCGTCGTCGTCGGAGCGCCAGTCCTGTACGGGCACCAGCCCCGGGGCGAGCAGGTCGAACGGGCCGAAGAGCGCGCGGACCCGCTCGTGCGGGCGGAAGGTCACCTGCATGGGGGTGTTCGCCGTTCCCGAGGACAGCTGTGCCCGCGCGGCGGGCGTGCTCTCGGCCATGACGTGTGAGAGCGCGAGATGGCTGCCCGGCGCCACCCGCCGGGCGAACTCCCCGACGAGGCCCTCCGGGTCCTCCTCGTCGGTGACGAAGTGCAGCACCGCGACCATGACCAGGCCGACCGGCTCGGAGAAGTCGATCAGCCGGGTGACCTCGGGGTCCTCGACGATGTCACCGGGCCTGCGGACGTCGGCCTGGACGCTCGTCACGTTCTTGCCGCCGGCCAGCAGTACCTCGGCGTGCAGCCGTACGACGGGGTCGTAGTCGACGTAGACCACGGTGGCGGACGGGTCGGCCGCGTGCGCGATCTCGTGCACGCTGGGGGAGGTCGGGATGCCGGTCCCCAGGTCGATGAACTGCCGGACGCCCTGTTCGGCCATGACCTGGACCGCTCTGACCAGGAAGTCGCGGTTGGCCCTGGCCGTCGTCCTGGCGTCGGGGGCGACCGTGAGCAGCCGTTCGGCGAAGGTCCGGTCGACCGCGAGGTTGTCCTTGCCCCCCAGCAGGTAGTCGTAGACCCGCGCCGAGCTGGGCACGGTCGGATCGACCCCCGGGGGAACACGTTCCAACTTGGTCACCGCGACTCCTCCGTCGGCGAAGGCCAGCGCGTTGATCATACTGGTGGAATTACCACTCAGGATGGCTTATCAGGACCAAGTATCCGTTCTCGCTATCCCCTTCCGTACGGCCCCGCCAACGGGCGCGGGCCGTACGGAAAGAGGGTGTTCAGCGTGTCTGGACCTGGACGGAGACGATCTGGTGTGCGGTGATCCAGGTCGAGGAGGTCGTGCCCGCCGGGGCCCATTCGCTGTAGATCGGGATGTATCCGACCTCGGCGAGGAAGTGCTTCTGCAGGACGAAGACACGGTGCTCTCCCGTGCCACCCGAGCAGTAGCTGCTGGCGGTCTGGCCGTTGATCTGGTAGCTGCAACCCGTTGGGGCCGCCGAGGCGCTCGTCGCGGTACCGGTCACCATCGTGGCGGTCAGCAGCGCGGTGGCGCAGACGGCCGAGACCCGGCTTCTGGCGTTCATGCGTGACTCCTGGGGGGTGGGCGTCGGGTGTGCCGCCCGCCTTTCCGGTCCGCGCCGGGGTCGCGGCCTTCCTGGGCGGGCAAGAAGGCGGCCCCCGGGGCGGGGCGCGCCGAAGTCGCCGTCGAAGGCGATTAGATGAGGATGATGTCGCAGGTCAGCGCGCTTATGGTTAGGAAAGTTTCTTTAAAGAAAAGATAAACCGGGTCTTGGGGGGCGTCAATATCCCGTTTGGGGGAGTGCGCGGGCCGCCGTTTTCCTGTCCGGATCGGAGCTCGTGCGGGTCCCCCGGTGACGGTGCCCGGGAGGCGGTGGACCGTTGTGGCGGGTGCCGGCCGCGTCTGTCCCCTCGCCGCCCCGTCTGGGCTGTCCGTCCCCGGATGGCCATCACTTCGGGTGATCCCCCCGGCCTCTTCTCGTGTCCGCGGGAGTCGTGAGGTCGCCGACAAGAAGGATGGAACGGTCTAGAGTGTGCTCTCCAGGCGTAACACCTTGTATGCGGCCAGAAGCAGGGAAGGGCGAACGGCTCGGCATGGTATTACGGACCCGCCGATTCCAGCAATTCGCCCGTGGCCGAAAACGGGCGGCGCGAGATGAAAATCATCCGCGAACGCCTTGACCTGCTCGTTTACTGGAAAAAGGTGCATAGCGTGAAGTTATAGAAAACTGTGGGGTTCAACCCACTCCCGCACGGTGTCAGCTTTGGTCCAGTCCAGGCTGCCTGGTTCGTTCGGCCCGCCCGCGGCGGCATCGCACATCGCCGGTCCCTCACCGGCCTCGTCGGCGCCGTGCGCGGCCGGGAGGAGCGGCCAGGCACGACCCCCCGAAGGCCAAGGAGGCCATTGTGGACGCCGAGAACACCCCCGTCGAGGAATTCGACGAAGAGAATGACACCAGGGGCATCAGCCGTAAGACCCTGCTGAAGGCCGCCATCATAGGTGCCCCGATCCCGCTGCTGATGGGTGGGGTGCCCGCCCTGGCTCGGGACGCCAAGCAAGAGGGCAAGCTGCTCGACCCGACGCCGTTCTGCGGCACCGGCGACCCCGCCACGATCGCTCAGACCGAGGGCCCGTACTTCAAGCCGGGTTCCCCGCTGCGCGACACGCTGACCGGCGCCGGAACGCTGCTGACCGTGAGCGGTTACGTGTTCAACCGCTCCTGCCAGCCGGTCGCCAACGCGCTGATGGACTTCTGGCAGGCGGACAACGCCGGTAACTACGACAACTCCGGCTACACCTTCCGCGGTCACCAGTTCACCAACGCGCAGGGCTTCTACAAGCTGACCACGATCGTGCCGGGCCTGTACCCGGGCCGCACCCGTCACATCCACGTGAAGGTGCAGGCTCCCGGCCGGGGCATCCTGACCACGCAGCTGTACTTCCCGGGTGAGCCCCGCAACAGCACGGACACCATCTACGACTCGCGTCTGCTGATGAACGTCAGGACGGTCGGCTCGGGCAAGGAGGCGACCTACGACTTCGTGCTCAACTTCACGGGCACGCCGCAGACCCCCACCCCGACCCCGACCAACAGCAGCACCCCGACCCCGACCGGCAACCCGGGTGGCACCTGGGCCGCGGGCACGAGCTACGCCGCCGGAGACGTCGTCTCCTACGGTGGCTCGAACTACCGCTGCCTCCAGGGCCACACCGCCTACCCCGGGTGGGAGCCGCCGAACGTCCCCGCCCTGTGGCAGCGCATCTGACGCGCCGGCCCGGCATGACCGGTGTCCGCGTGCGCGCGGTCACCGGTGCCGGATACTCCGGCCGGCGCACCGTGGGGCCGGTGCAGCGCGGACCGGTGGGCGGGACGGCCAGCCGTCCCGCCATGGCGGCGGTCTCCTTCCGCCGCGCGAACCCCGTAGTCACCGTGCCAGGGCGGGCGCTCATCCGGTGACACAGCGGGACGCGCGGGCGGCAGGGGACCGGCGCCGCGTCCGCGGATCGGGTGCCACGCCTGGGCGTGGCACCCGATCCCGTCGTGGTCTTCCCCGGTGCGCCCGGACCCTCCCGGGTCCGCACCCCCTTTTTTCCGGGGAACGCCGGGAGGCGGCCCGTCCGTCCAGGACGCGCCTCCCGGCGGCCAGGAAGCGGTCAGCGGTTCTGCTCGGTGACGAGGAAGGCCACGGAACCCCCCTCGCCGATGTCCGCGTCCAGCGCCTTGTCGTCGAGCATGTCGGCGGCCGCCCGGTCCAGGAAGATCCGGGCCCCGTCCGTCTCGACCACCTTGTCGTCCGTCTCCGGGCCGTTCACGACCGACAGTGTCAGTGAGCCCGTGCCGTCCGCCTGCGAGGCGATCCGGACGCCGGTGTCCTCCGATTCCGCCACCTGAGAACTGAGGTCCCTGATCACCTGGGCAGCGGTGTCCGTCAATGTGAGCATTGTGACTCCTTGTCGGGATCTCGGGTTGATTACTCGCCCTTGCCCGCTGTGAAAGTGCCCAACCTCCTCGCCGGTCGTTATTTCCTCCGCCGTGCCGTACGAGGTCCCGGACGGGAAACCGGTGCCGAGGAGTTCGGCGGCGCTTGGCGGTGTGTGTTGGCGGTGCTTGGTGGCGCCCTCCGCGCGCTCATCCGAACGGACGCCTCGCCGGGTGGTCGGCGAGGGTGGCATCGCTATATTTGCTATATTTAGTACATGCTAAATATGACCGATGCGCTGTCGTTCGATGGGTGTGACCTGCGTTACGGCGACAGCGGCGGTGAAGGGGTGCCGGTGGTCCTCACGCACGGCGCCGGGGCCGACCACGTGATGTTCGACGCCCAGGCCGAACATCTGCGCGTCCGAGGGTTCCGCGTCGTCGTCTGGGACATGCGCGGCCACGGCCTGTCCCAACCGGCCGCCGGCCCGTTCACCGCGGAACGGGCGCTGGCCGACCTGCGCGCGCTCATCGAACACCTGGCGCTGGACCGGCCCGTGCTGGCGGGCCAGTCTCTGGGCGGCAACCTCGGCCAGGCCCTCGTCCGGCGGGACCGCCACCTGGCGCGGGCCCTGATCGTCATCGACTCCGCATGGAACACCGGGCCGCTGTCCTGGGGCGAACGCGTGCTGCTCAAGATGGCCGCGCCGATGTTGCTGGCGCTTCCGGCCAGGCGTCTCCCGGAGCTGATGGCCAACGCCTCAGCGGTCACACCGGCCGCCCGGGCGGACGCGCGGCGCGCCTTCTCCCAGATGCCCAAGGAGGACTTCGTCCAGGTGTGGAAGGCCGCCGTCGAGCTGGTCGTCCCCGATCCCGGCTATCGCACGCCCGTTCCGCTGTGCCTGATCCGCGGTCTGCACGACCGAACCGGCAACATCGCCTCGGCCATGCCCAGATGGGCTCAGGCCGAAGGTGTCGAAGAGGTCGTCATCCCTGACGCGGGCCACATGTCCACCCAGGACAATCCACGAGCCGTCAACGCGGCGATCGAGACGTTCCTCGACACGCTGACCCGTCAGGAGCGGTGATGGACGCCGACAAGCGCGACTCGTTCACCGTCTCGGTGGGTGACCTGCTGGCCTCCTGGAACCTGCCGCACGCCACCGGCCGCGTCTACGGGCTGCTCCTGGTGAGCGAGGAGCCGCAGTCCCTGGACACGATCGCCGCCGAGCTCTCGCTGAGCAAGGGATCGGTGAGCACCGCCGTGCGCCAGCTGGACTCCTGGGGGCTGGCCAGGACCATTCCCCAGCCGGGAAGCCGCAGGCTCCTGGTCGAGGCCGCCGGCGGAATCGCGTCCCTGCTGGAGGCCAGCCACGCGCGCGCCGGGACCCTGATCGCCGCCCTGCGAGAAGGAGAGGACCTGGTCGGCCCCGGTCCCGCGCGACGGCGGCTCCAGGACGTGATCGGCCTGTTCGAAAGTTATGTCGACGTCGGAAACCAGATGCTCACCGCGTACCGCAGGCAGCGGGAACGCCGGCCGTGAGCTCCGGCGGGTCGTCCTCGCCGGACACGTGGGGGAGGGGCACCCGTCCCCGGGGGAGGCCGGGGGACACCGGGCAACGCTGTGGGGCGGCTGCGGGACAATGGTGCGCATGCGTGCGAGTCGCCTGCTGTCACTGCTGCTGCTTCTGCAGACCCGGGGGCGGATGACGGCCACCGAGCTCGCGGGAGAGCTTGAGGTCTCGATCCGCACGGTCTACCGGGACGTCGAGGCGCTGTCGTCGGCGGGTGTGCCGGTCTACGCCGACCGGGGGCCCGCCGGGGGATACCAGCTGCTGGACGGCTACCGCACCCGCCTCAACGGCCTGACGGCACAGGAGGCCTCCTCGCTGTTCCTCGCGGCGCTGCCGGGGCCCGCGGCGGAACTGGGCCTGGGAGAGCTCGCGGCGAACGCCGAGCTGAAGCTGCTCGCCGCGCTGCCGCCGGAGCCGCGTTCCCACGCCACCCGGATGCGCGAGCGCTTCCACATGGACGTCCCCGGGTGGTACCGCGACGCCGACGAGACCCCTTTCCTGGCCGACGTCGCGGAGGCGGTCTGGGAACAGCGGCCGATCCGCATGACCTACCGGCGCTGGGGGCCTCGCGAGGTCGTACGGCTGGCCCAGCCGTACGGCCTGGTGCTCAAGGGCGGGACGTGGTACCTCGTGGCGGCGGCCGACGGGGGAGGCCCGCGCACCTACCGCGTGTCGCGGATCGTGACCGCCGAGATCCTCGACGGCCGCTTCGAACGGCCCGAGGGCTTCGACCTGTCCGCGTTCTGGAGGGACTACTCGGCCGAGTTCCGTGCCCGCATGCACACCGGGCACGCCCTGGTGCGGGTCGCGCCGGAGGCGACGAAGATGCTCCGTTACGCCGTCGGCGCCGAGATCGTCGACACCGCCCTGGCCGACGCGGAGCCGCCGGACGAGCGGGGCTGGACCACACTGCTCCTGCCGACCGAGTCGACCAGGCACGCCCACTGGCTGTTGCTGCGAATGGGCGCGGACATCGAGGTGCTCGAACCGCCCGAGCTACGCGCCATGATGACCGAGACGGCCGCCGGGCTCCGCGACCTGTACGCTTCCCGGGGGGAGCCCGGAGAAGGCGTCTGAACAGCGGAAACGCCGGGAGGAAAAACCGTCGCCCATCGCAGGGTCGCTGCCCTACTCTGTCCGGATGCCGAAGCCTTTCTCCCCCGCCTTTCCCATTCGCACCGCCCGTCTGATCCTGCGCCCCTTCACCCACGACGACCTGGAGGAACTGCACGTCATCCGGTCGCTGCCCGAGGTCGCACGGTACGTGCCCTGGGAGCCGGGTGACCTGGAGAAGACCGCCAAGGCGCTGGAGGCCAGGATCGGGCAGACGACGCTGACCGAGGAGAACCAGCCGCTCACCGTCGCGGTCGAGGTGGCCGAGACCGGCGAGCTGATCGGCGACGCCATGTTGTTCTGGGTGAGCGAACAGCACCGCTGCGGAGAGGTCGGCTACGTCTTCCACCCCGCCCACCACGGCAGGGGATACGCGACCGAGACGGTCATGGCCCTGCTCGAACTCGGCTTCGACGGCCTGGGCCTGCGCCGGATCATCGGCCGTCTCGACACCCGCAACGAGGCGTCCGCCCGGGTGCTGGAGCGCGTCGGCATGCGCCGTGAGGCCCACCTGGTGGAGAACGAGCTGTTCAAGGGGGAGTGGACGGACGAGTTCGTCTACGCGATCCTGCGGCGCGAATGGGAGTGCCGGTAAGACCCGTGCGACCAGGTACACCCGTTCAACGGATCTTTCCGTGATCGTCGGGCGTACGTGGTCGTGATCCGGATTCGTGAGGGTCGCGGCGGCGCGGCCGACCGCTTCGCGAGAGAGCCGGACGCCGCGTGCGCCATCCCGGCGCGCCCCCGGGCTGCTTCGGCGACGGAGGAACCGCAGGTCGAAACCCCTCGAAGTCAGACTCTGAGCAGCCCCGGCGGGGCACGCGGCAGACGGATGCAGGGTGCGCCCCGGTCATCGACACCTGGTGTTCGCTGGACCGAGCTGTCGCGTGGGAAGCGGTTCGCCCCGGGCGAGGGCGGGTGTGGTCAGCCGACGCCTTCGACGATGCGGAAGTCGCGCTCGACGCCGTCGGGGAGGGCCCCCAGCGCCTTCTGGTATGCCTCGCTCTCGTATGCCGCGACGGCCTGTTCAAAGCTGTCGAACTCGATCAGAACGACGCGTTGCGTGATTCCGGCCTCGTGGGCGACGACTCGACCGCCACGGGACGGCAGGAGGGACAGGTTGCGCCCGCCCCCGGCCTGGACAGCCAGACCGGCCAGCTTGTCGTAGGCGGTCAGCCTCTCAGGGTCGGAGACGGCAGGGTAGACACTGACCCAGTAGCCCTTGGCCATGGAAACCTCCTGTGTTCGGCCGGACACGTCCGACTTCGAATCGGCACTCGGATCGATCGATCCCGGCGGCGGGTACCGCGGCCGGTCGAATCGCCGTACGCGCAGGTTAGGGCTTGATGTGCGGCCGAGGGAAAGACCGGTCCGGGATAGACTCAGAACGGATCGTTATCAATCGGCAGGGGGCACATGGCGCCGGACACGGTGAGCCTGCGGTACTTCCTGGTGCTGGCACAGGAGCTGAACTTCACCCGCGCGGCCGCACGGATCGGTATCGCACAGCCCGCGCTCAGCGCCCGGATGCGCCGACTGGAGGCGGAACTCGGTACGGCCCTGCTGGTCCGCAACACGCGTAGCGTCGTGTTGACCACGGCCGGGGCGGCTTTGGCGGAGTCCGCGCCGCCCGCGCTGGCGGCACTGGACCGGGCATGGGACACCGCCCGGAAGGCGGCGGCCGGTGAACTGGGCACGCTGCGCATCGGATACAGCCTCACCGCCGGGGCCGAGACGGCACCGGCCCTGGTGGACAGGCTCATTCGCAGCAGCCCGGGGCTGAAGGTCGGCGCGGTCCCGATGGCGACACCGGAGATCTGCCCCGCGGTCGCCGACGGCCGCATCGACGCCGGGATCACCCGCGGTGAACAGCCGGGCCGTGGCGTGCGCCGGTTCCTGCTGCGGCGTGAGCGCGTCGGGGTCCTGCTGGCGCGGCACCATCCGCTGGCCGAACACCCGGAGATCGAGATCGCCGACGCGGCCGCGTATCCGCTGCGGCTCCCGGACCGTGCGGCCAACCCCGTGATCTACGATCAGCTGTCCGCGCTGTTCCGAGACATCCGGCCACACCCCCGGTTCCACACGCCCGCGGTCACTGTCGACATGTCTCTGCGCGACCTGCGCGACGGGGCCACCCTCGCCCCGGGCGGAGAAGCCGCGGTCACGGCACAACCGGCCGGTCTCACCTGGCGACCGCTGCGGGGCGCGCCCAGCCTGACGATCCACCTGGTCCTCCCACGTGAGCCGTCGCCGCTACACCGCCGCATCCGTGCCGTCGCCAAAACCCTGGCGCACGAACTGCACTGGCTGCCGGACTGACGCGCGAGAGGTCAAGCGAGACGGACGCCTGCGGTGGCGGGGCCGGAGACATTGCCCCGTCCGCTGACCCGGCTCAGTCCTCGATGCCCGGGTTCGCCGCGAGGACATGGTCCCTGAGCCGTCTGAGGCGCGGCAGGAAGTCGCGGACCCGCAGCGCCCGTTCGCGCAGCCCGGCGGCGGAGCCGACGCCCAGGTCCTCGGTCAGGTCGAGGAAGCCGGGCATGAACGCCTCGGCCGCCCCGGGGCCGCCGTGGGCCAGGATCTTCAGGCAGCGGGCGTAGGTCGCGGCGATCCAGAAGACCGCCTCCCGATGGTGCCCGCGAGCCAGAAGGTCGTGACCGCCGCCGACCGCGATCGGCCGCGCCGCCGCTGTGACGTCCGAGGCGAAGGGGTACGGCGTCGCGGGCCCGGCGGAAGCGGCGTCGAAGGCCCGTGTCATCGTCCCCAGGTGGTGCGCCACGCGTTCCGGGGTCAGATGCGCGCAGCCGAGCAGCGCGAGCAACTCCTCGTGGGCCTCCGGCCTGCCGTACTCGATCAGCAGCGCCCGTGCCGCCAGGTAGCGCAGCCGTACGGTGGGATTGCGCAACCCCGCGGTGAGCAGGACATGCGTGGTCACACCGGTCGGGAACAGCCAGCCCGTCACCCGGTCGTACGGCGGAGCGGAGACGTCGAGTGCCGCGAGCCCGTCGGTCACCCTGCGCTCGGCCTCCTCACAGCGCCTGACGACCCACCTCCGCCTGGCGTAGTCCCCGGCGGCCGCGGCCCGCAGCGCGGTCAGGGCACCCGTGGGGTCGGCCAGGACCGTCTCTCCCCGCAACGCGCCCGCGAGGTGGTAGGAGGCCAGGATCTCCTCACCGGAGGGCATCGGTTCCCAGCCCAGATAGGTGACTTCGAGCAGGGCCCCGCCGTAGCGGAACTTGCCGGGCTTGCGGGGGGTCCGCCTGGCCGAGAGGACGACCATGACGTCGACGTCGGAGGAGGGGGAGAGCTCGGCCTCCGCGGGCAGCCAGACCGTCGACCCGCTGAGGAAGGCGCCCGCGAAGTCAGGGATGTCCGAGGAGTGTTCGGCGACCCACCGCTCCGCCACCGCTCGTGCCTCTCCAGCGTTCACCGGTTCATCTTATTGATTTACTTTGTAAAGGCGCCGGGTTCGGACGAAGCCGTCACAACGGAAACCACAAATAAACTGGCCTTGAGGCCGGGAAGCTGGAGGCGGGATGGAGTTCGTCGTGCAGGCGCCACCGCCTGTTTTGCGGCCCTTTGTCGCGGGCTACACCGGCTATCGGGAGGCGGGGCCGGAGCCGAGGGTGCACCGTGGCCTGCCGTCGCCGTACCTCACGTTGATCGTCACCCTCGACGAGCCGCTCGTGATCGCGGTGCGTTCCGACGGGAGGGCGGGGCCGGAGCGGTACGACGCGTTCGTCGGCGGTCTGCACACCAGTTCGGCGCTGATCACCCATGACGGGCGTCAGTCGGGCATCCAGCTGGCGTTGACGCCGCGGGGCGCGCGGGCGCTGCTCGGCCTTCCCGCGGGGGAGATGGCGGGCGCCGACCTGCACCTGTCGGAGGTCGCGGGAGGCTGGGCGGGGCGGTTGCGTGAGCGGGTGCTCGAAGGCGGGGCCGGCGGCTGGGCCGGGCGTTTCGCGGCTCTCGACGCGGAGCTGCTGGCCCGGGTGAGTGTGGAGCGGGTGATGCCGGCCGAGGTGGCGCGGGCCTGGGGGTTGCTGACGGCCTCCGGTGGTACGGCGAGCGCGGCCGAGCTGGCCCGCGCGGCGGGCTGGAGTGGCCGTTACCTGAGCCGGAGGTTCGCCGCGGAGATCGGTCTCCGGCCGAAGGAGGCGGCGCGGGTCGTGCGTTTCGACCGGGCGCGGCGGAGGTTGCGGCGGGCGGCGGCGCTGGGGGAGAGGCTGACGCTGGCGGATCTGGCGGCCGGGTGCGGTTACTGCGACCAGGCTCATCTGGCCAGGGAGTTCGGTGCGCTCGCGGGGTGCCCGCCGAGTCGCTGGCTGGCGGAGGAGTTCCGAAACGTCCAAGCCTGGGGTGCCGCGCTGGCGGAAGACTCGGGTTCATGAGCAACAACACTTCACAGCCCCGGGTGTGGCCCATGTTGCGCGCCCGGAATCCTCGTGATCTCATCCGTTTCCTCACCGAGGCGTTCGGTTTCGAGGAGAGCGTGGTGTACGGCGACGGCGAGCGGGTCGACCACGCCGAGCTCTCCTGGCCGCTCGGCGGCGGTGTCATGCTCGGCGGGGCGCGCGACGTCGCGGACGATCCGTGTGGGCTGGTGCCGGGTACGTTCGGCGCCTATGTCGTGACGGACGCGCCCGATGAGCTGTTCGCCAGGGCGGTCGCCGCGGGGGCGCGTCCGGTTCGCGAGCTCACGGACACCGACTACGGTTCCCGTGACTTCGTCGTCGCCGATCCTGAGGGCAACCGGTGGTCGTTCGGTACCTACGGGGGGCATGTCGCGGAGTGAGGTGCGGGCCACGGGGTCGTCCCGTGGCCCGCGCGTTCACCGGCCTTCGGTTCCGGCCAGAAGGTCAGTGGGTCAGTGGGTCAGCCCGGCCGGTAGGTCAGGGGGTCAGGATGTCGTCGATGGCGGCGTGCAGGTTGGGCTGCGGGCCGATGTGGTGGGGGTCGCCGGTGGGCTGGGCCGTTCCGGTGAGTTTGAGGGTGTCGCGGACCTGGGCGGGGGTGAGCACTCCGCTGTTGGCCTTGGCGACGCCCTGGAGGGCGGCGACGGTTCCGGCGATGACGGCGCTGGCGCTGGAGGTGCCGTTGAAGGAGCCGTTGTAGAGCTTGTTCGGGTTGGTCTCCGAGGGGGTCAGTTCCTGCCAGCCGGGGACGCCCAGTGTCGCCACGCAGGCGCCGTAGGCCTGGACGTCCAGGCGGGAGCCGTAGGTGGAGAAGGACAGGGCGGTCCGCTCGGCGGCCGGGCTTGAGCCGGTGCAGTTGGTTCCGCCGGGGCTGGGGGGTGCTCCGGCGCCGACCATGATGGCGCCGGAGTCGGGGCGGCCCATGATGGTGGTGGCGTAGGTGTCGGTGGTGTCGTCGAGGTTGTTGCCGCCGTTGCCCGCGGCCTCGACCACGGTCACTCCGGCGGCGACGGCCAGGACGGTCTGGTCGTAGACGCTGCCGTCGACCTCCCAGGGGTACCAGGGGCCGCCGCCGCCGGACGGGGTCACCGCGACCTCGTACAGGATGACGTCGCCCGGTCCGGAGTGGGCGGTGGCGTAGGCGACGCTGTCGGGTACGGCGGTGCCGGACACGTGGAGGGTGGCGTTCGGGGCGATGCCGGCCATGCCGACGCCGTTGTCGTCCTGGGCGGCGATCACTCCGGCGACGGCGGTGCCGTGGGCGACGGAGGAGTCATGCGAGCAGGGGTCGCCGAACAGGGACGGCACCTGGACGATCTCGCCGGTCGCGACGCGTCCGGCGAGGTCCTCGTGGCAGAGGTTCCACTGGTTGGTCAGCCCGTTCAGTTCGACGGGGCTGTGCCGGTTGGTGGTGGTTCCGTCGCCGAGCTGGCCGCTGCTGTTCATGCCCCAGACGTAGAACCACTGGCCGAGTTTGGTGATGGTGTGGGCCAGGCCCGCCACGGCCGCCTCGCTGTTGGCGGTGGTGGCGGTGGGGGAGTGTCTGTCGGTGGTGGTTCCGTCGCCGAGCTGTCCCTGGTTGTTGTCGCCCCAGGTGTAGGTGGTCGAGGAGACCGAGGAGGTGGTGGCGACGCTGTGCTTGGTTCCTGCGGAGACGCCGTTGACGTTGGTCAGGCCGGTGACGGAGACCGGGGTGGTGCGGGTGGTGGTGGTTCCGTCGCCGAGCTGGCCTTCGCTGTTGTCGCCCCAGGCCTTGACGGTGCCGCCGGTGATGAGGGCCAGGTTGTGGTCGCCGCGGCTGCTGACCTGGCCGACGTTGGTCAGGCCGGTGACGGTGGCGGGGGTGGTGTGGTTGGTGGTGGTTCCGTCGCCGAGCTGGCCTGCGCCGTTGTTGCCCCAGGCCTTGACGGTGCCGTTGGCCATCAGGGCCAGGGAGTGGACGCCGCCCGCGGCGATCGTGCCCGGTCCGGCGGCCACGCCGGTGAGGCCGGGGACGGTGATGGCGACGGGGGAGTCGGAGCCGGCGTAGCCGAGTTGTCCCTGGCTGTTGTCGCCCCAGGCGCGTACGGTGCCGTCGGACAGGACGGCGAGGGAGTGGCCGATGCCGGCGCTGATGCCCACGGCGTTGTAGATTCCGGCGACCTGTACCGGGACGGTGCTGTCGGTCAGGGTGCCGTTGCCGAGCTGGCCCTGGCTGTTGTCGCCCCAGGCCCAGACGGTGCCGTCGCTCTTGAGCGCGAGTGAGTAGGCGGCGCCGGCGGAGACGGAGGAGATGTCGGTCAGGCCGGGGACCTGGGAGGGGACTGTCTTGGCCGTGGTGTTGCCCAGGCCGAGCTGGCCCTGACCGTTGTCGCCCCAGGCCCACACCTGCCCGAGTGTCGGTGACCAGGAGACCATCAGGGAGTGGTCCTCGCCCGCGGCGATCGTCTGCGCGCCGTAGGAGGGGATGACCGGGGACTGGACCTCGATGTCGGTGACGGTGATGCCGTCGCCCTTGCCGCCGGTCTGGGCGTTGGCGTAGTCGGCGTCGACGCCGCCGCCGGCCGGGGAGCCGGTGGCGTTGCGGTACTTCTGGTGTGAGGCCAGGGGTTCGGTGGGGGAGACGAGGTTGGGCCTGGCCTGGGCGATCTCGACCGAGGGCAGGGCGTTGAGGTCCTTCAGCAGGCCTTCGACGCCGCTCTTGGGGGCGGTGACGACGAACCAGGAGTTGAGGTCGGGCAGTTGCCTGCCGGTCTTCTTCTCCAGCTGGAGGCGCCGTTCGGTGGTCTTCGTCTCGGAGGCCGAGGACAGGGGCCTGATGGAGGCGTCCTTGTACTTGGCCAGGACCTTCTGGATGTCCGCGGTGTCTCCGGAGTCCTTGGCGACCAGGCCCTGCCCGCGCAGCCGTACGGTGAGGCCGGGTTTGAACTTCACCGTGAGCTGGGTGGTCGAGAAGCCCTTGGGCAGGGGGGCGTGGGTTCCGGGGGCGGTGGCCTTGTCCTTGCTGTGGTCGTAGGCGGGGGCGGGTTCGGCCGAGGCGGGGCCCGCGGTGACCACGCCGGACAGTGCGCCGACGGCTATGGCGAGTAGAGCGGCGGCGAGTCGTCGTCCGGTTCGCCGTTGTGGGGGAGATCCCGCGTGACCCCGGGTGGCGGAGTGATCTGGCACCGAATTCTCCTCTTTTCTTGCTCGTCGTCCTCTGTGGTGCGTGGGTGCCGCCCGGTGTTCGTGACTTTGGGCATGCGGGCACGCCGAATGGCGCGTTTCCCACGCGATGGGTGTTTGTTGTGAAACCAAGGGAGCCGACGGGTCAGCATAGGCCGATCACATGTGTGAAAATCAACTGTGAATTTGATTTACACGGTTGGCTTCCAGGTGGATGCGCAGCGTCATTGTGCCGGCCCTTGTTATGGGAGATTGGCTGTCCACCGGCTTGACAAAATGGATTGCGCACCATATTGAATCTGTTGATTCACTGAGGGTGACGCGTTTCTGTGAAGGAAGAGTAATTCGGGGTTTCCCGATGCGTTCCGTCCTGTGGAAATCACTCTGGCGGCATTTCCCGCCATATGGGGAGTTTTCCGGGAGGGGGTCAGCGGGGCGGGCGCAGGGCGCCTGCCGAGGCGGACATGAACGCGGCGAGCAGTACGGGGATGCCCAGCGCGGCGGGCAGGCCGACGATCTCCGCAGCCCCGCCGATGAGGGCGGGCCCGGCGACCAGGCCCGCGTAGCCGATGGTGGCGACCTGGGCGATGGAGGCTCCGGCCCGCTGCGGGTCGTGGTTGCCGGCCGCGGAGAAGACCTGGGGCACGATCGTGGACAGGCCGAGGCCGAACAGGGTGAAGCCCGCGACGGCGACGGGGACCTGGCCGACGAGCAGCGCGGCCCCCAGGCCTGCGGCGGCCAGCAGGCCGGAGACGCGGACCAGGCGGACCGGGCCGAAGCGCAGGGCCAGCCGGTCACCGGCGAGGCGGCCGATCGTCATGGCGGTGGAGAAGGCGGCGAAGCCGAGGGCGGCGACGCCCTGCGAGGAGCGCAGGTCCTCGAAGAGGTAGACGGCGGTCCAGTCGACGGCGGCTCCCTCTCCGACGAGCCCGGCGAAGGCGACCACACCGATGAGGACGATCCAGCCGTTTCTGCGTGTCCCGGCGGTGGCCTGGTCCTGTGACGGCGCGGCGGGCGGGGCGGGGGGCAGCAGGTGGCGTCCGGCCAGGAGCGACGCCAGGGCGAGGGTGACGCCGGTCGTGGCCAGGGTGGGGCCCGCTCCGGCGCCGAACCAGGCGAACAGGCCGCCGATTCCCGCGCCGAGGAGGCCGCCGACGCTGTACATGCCGTGGAAGCCGGACATGAGGGGGCGGCCGCAGGCGCGCTCGACCTCGACGCCGTGGGCGTTCATGGAGACGTCGAGGGAGGCGTTGACGACGCCGTACAGGAAGAGGGCGGCGATGAGCAGGGGCAGGGTCGGGGCGTAGCCGGGCGGGATGACGGCCAGGGCCGTGACGACGGCGGCGGGGGTGATGACGCGGGCGCTGCCGAAGCGGTCGGTGAGGCGTCCGGCGAAGCGCATTCCGACGATGAGGCCGGTGGTGAGGGCGAACAGGCCGTAGGCGAGCTGCCCGTTGCTGAGACCGAGGTCGCTCTTGACGGCGGGGATGCGGGCGGCCCAGGCGCCGGAGACGGTGCCCAGCGCCAGGAAGAAGAAGGACACGGCCAGGCGGGGAGCGGTGAGGGCGGCTCCCCGTTCGCGGTTCAGAGGGAGTCCTGACGGTCGAAGGCGGCGGTGGCCGCCTCGATCCTCGTCATGACGCTGAGCGCGTCGCGGAGGGTCTGGGTGTCGAGGAAGCCGAGGAGGTGGCGGAAGTCGGCCAGGCCCGCGTCGGCGATCCGCTCGACGAGGGTGCGGCCCGCGGAGGTCAGCTCGACCCGCCGCACGCGGCGGTCGTTGGGGTCCTCCCGGCGGGTCACCAGGCCGTGGCCGACGAGGCGGTCGACGATGCCGGTGACGGTGCCGAGGCCGACGTCGAGGTGGTGCGCGAGGTCCTGGCCCGAGGCGGAGTCCCGGTAGGCGAGGAGCATGACCACTTTGAGCTGGCGCATCGTGAGGTTGGTGTCGAAGAGCGGAGAGGGCGCCCTGCGCTGGGCGAGGAATCGTCCCAGGTCGCGCTGTAGCTCACCGATGCGGCTGATCAGTCGGTCGCGTTCGTCGTCCACACTCACCCTCTCGCTTCCTGAGAAGGTTATCAGGAAAGCTAGACAGCGTTAAATATTCGCATAATGCGAAGTGTTAGGCTGGAGAGAACTTACTGTGTCGTACCCCTCAGGCCCTTAGGAGTCCGCCCCCATGACCGCCCTGGCCAGGTTGAGTCTTGCCAACCGCAGCCTTGTCATAATGATCGCGGTCGTGTTGAGCGCGTTCGGCGCCTTCGCGATCCCCTCGCTCAAACAACAGTTGCTGCCCTCGCTTTCGTTTCCCGGCGCCTTCGTGGTCGCCCCCTACCTGGGAGCCTCCCCCGAGATCGTCGAGGAGCAGGTCACCAAGCCCATCGAGGACAGCTTCCAGGGTCTTGAGGGGGTCACCGAGGTGACCTCGACCTCCCGCGAGGGGATGGCGCAGGTCCAGGTGTCGTTCGAGTACGGCACCGACATCGACGCCTCGGTGAGCGAGATGCAGCAGGCGATCTCCCGGATCGGCTCCCAGCTGCCCGACGGCGTCGACCCGCAGGTCCTGGCAGGCGGCACCGACGACATCCCGGTGCTGGTGCTGGCGGTGTCCGCGGGCGGTGACCAGCGGGCCACGGCGGACAGGATCAGGCGGATCATGGTGCCCGCGCTGCAGGGCGTCGACGGGGTGCGCGAGGCCACGGTCACCGGCACCCGGGACGAGACCGTGGTGGTCACCCCCGACACCAAGAAGCTCGCCAAGCACGGCCTGGCGCCGACCGCGGTCGCCGACGTGCTGCGCGCCAACGGCCAGCCGATCCCCGCGGGCAGTCTCACCGAGGACAACCTGTCCCTGACCGTCCAGGTCGGCGACCGGATCACCTCCATCGAGGACCTGGAGAACCTCTACCTGCAGCCCGCCGCCCCGGCGCAGCTCCAGCAGCAGGGGGCTCAGCAGAGCCGTACGGCGCAGGCCCAGGCGGCGCAGGCTCAGGGCGCCCGTGGCGCGGGGGCGCAGCGGCCGCCGGTCGCCGTGGCGGCCCCCAAGCCGCCCAAGCCCGTCAAGCTCGGCGACGTTGCCACGATCGAGCGCTCGCAGGCCGACAGCACCTCGCTGACCCGCACCGACGGCGAGCCGAGCCTGGGCGTCTCGGTCACCATGAAGCCGGACGGCAACGCGGTGGCCATCTCCCACGCGGTGAGTGAGAAGCTGCCGGAGCTGAAGAAGGAGATCGGCGACTCCGCCAAGGTGAGCGTGATCTTCGACCAGGCGCCGTACGTGGAGCGTTCGATCGAGGACCTCACCACCGAGGGCCTGCTCGGCCTGGCCTTCGCGGTGCTGGTCATCCTGATCTTCCTGCTGTCGGTGCGCTCGACGCTGGTGACGGCGATGTCCATCCCGCTGTCGGTCGTCATCGCCCTGATCGCGCTGTGGCTCGGCGACTACTCGCTGAACATGCTGACCCTGGGCGCCCTGACCATCGCCGTCGGCCGCGTGGTCGACGACTCGATCGTGGTCCTGGAGAACATCAAGCGTCACCTGGGGTACGGCGAGGCCAAGCGGGACGCCGTGCTGGCGGGTGTGCGCGAGGTGAGCGGCGCGGTCACGGCCTCGACCCTGACGACCGTCGCGGTCTTCCTGCCGATCGCGGTGGTCGGCGGCATGGTCGGGCAGCTGTTCGCCCCGTTCGCCGTCACCGTGACGGTCGCGCTGCTGGCCTCGCTGCTGGTGTCGCTGACGGTCATCCCGGTCCTGGCGTACTGGTTCCTCAAGGCCCCCGTGCTCAGCCCCGAGCAGGCGCGCGCGATGCGCGAGGAGGCCGAGGCCAAGGAACTGCGCAGCCCGCTGCAGCGGATCTACCTGCCGGTTCTGCGCTTCGCCACCAAGCGCAGGCTGATCACCGTCCTGGTCGGCGTCGTGATCTTCGTGGGCACGATGGGCCTGGCGGGGCAGCTGCAGACCAACTTCCTGGACTCCTCCGGCCAGAACACCGTCTCCCTGACCCAGAAGATGCCTCCCGGCACCGACCTGGCCACCACCGACGCGGCGGCCAAGAAGGTCGAGCAGGTGCTCTCCTCCGTCAAGGAGGTGGAGACCTACCAGGTCAACGTGGGCGGCGGTGGCGGCTTCATGGGCGCCGCCTCCGGTGGCGGCGGCGGGGACCGCGCCTCCTACTCGATCACGGTGGCCGACGGCACCGACACCGCGGCGCTGGAGAACACGCTGCGCGACCGGTTCAAGGGGCTCACGGACGCCGGTGAGATCACCGTCGGCGGCTCCCAGAGCGGTCCGGGCGGCGGCTCGACCAACCAGCTCCAGGTGCTCGTGCAGGCGCCGGACATCGACACGCTGCGCGGCGCGGCCGAGACGGTGCGCGGCGCGATGGCGGACATGGGCGGCCTGCGGGACGTCTCCTCCAACCTGGAGGCCAGCGCCAAGCGCATCGAGGTCCGGGTCGACCGGAGGAAGGCCGCGGAGAAGGGCCTGACCGAGGGCCAGATCGGGCAGTTCGTCGCGCAGTCCTTCCGGGGCGCGACGCTGGGCCAGGTCACCCTGGACGGCCGGGCGAGCGATCTGATCCTGCGCAGCGGCGACGCCCCCGAGGACATGGCCGAGATCGGCAGGCTGAAGCTGCCGACCGCGACCGGCACGGTCAAGCTGTCCGAGGTCGCCAGGGTGTCCAGGGTCGACGGCCCCACCCAGGTGACCCGGGTCGACGGGGAGCGCAGCGCGACGGTCTCGGGTACCTCGACCGCCAGCGACCTGGGCGCCCTGACCACGACGCTGACCGCCAAGCTGAAGGACCTGAAGCTGCCCGACGGCGCGCGCTACACCATCGGCGGCGTGAGCGCCGACCAGAGCGAGGCGTTCGGACAGCTCGGCCTGGCGATGCTGGCCGCCATCGCGATCGTCTTCATGATCATGGTGGCGACGTTCCGCAGCCTCGCCCAGCCGCTGGTGCTGCTGGTCTCCGTGCCGTTCGCCGCCACCGGCGCCATCGGCCTGCTGCTGGCCACCGGCACCCCGCTCGGCGTGCCGGCCCTGATCGGCATGCTGATGCTGATCGGCATCGTCGTGACCAACGCCATCGTGCTCATCGACCTGATCAACCAGTACCGTGAGAGCGGCCTGGGCGTGGTCGAGGCGGTGATCGAGGGCGGCCGCAGGAGGCTGCGGCCGATCCTGATGACCGCGGTCGCCACGATCTTCGCGCTGATCCCGATGGCGCTCGGCCTGACCGGCTCCGGCGGGTTCATCTCCCAGCCGCTGGCCATCGTGGTCATCGGCGGCCTGGTGTCCTCGACGCTGCTGACGCTGGTGCTGGTGCCGACGCTGTACGTGATCCTCGAACGGACCAAGGAGCGGCTGAGCCGCGGGTCCAGGGCGGGCAGGCACGAGGCCGACGCCAAGGTCGAGGACGACAGGCTGACCCCGGTCGGCTGACCTCCGCCTCACCACCCGCCGCCCGCCGTACCCCGCAGGAGGGGGACGGCGGGCGGCGGCGCGCCTACCCCCTGGCGGGTCCGGAACGCGGGCGGCAATAGACTGAGGCAACGTGACTGCCAAGCCTCGCATCCCCAACGTTCTGGCCGCCCGCTACGCCTCGGCGGAGCTGGCCCGCCTGTGGTCCCCCGAGTACAAGGTGGTGGCCGAGCGCCGCCTGTGGCTGGCGGTGCTCGCCGCGCAGGCCCGGCTGGGGATCGCGGTGCCCGAGGAGGCCGTCGCCGACTACGAGAAGGTCGTCGAGCAGGTCGACCTGGCCTCCATCGCGGAGCGCGAACGGGTCACCCGCCACGACGTCAAGGCCCGCATCGAGGAGTTCAACGCGCTGGCCGGGCACGAGCACGTGCACAAGGGCATGACCTCGCGCGACCTCACCGAGAACGTCGAACAGCTGCAGATCCGCGACAGCCTCCTGCTGGTGCGCGACCGGTGCGTGGCGCTGCTGGCCCGTCTGGGCACGCTGGCCGCCGAGCACTCCGGCACCGTGATGGCCGGGCGCTCGCACAACGTGGCCGCGCAGTCCACCACCCTGGGCAAGCGGTTCGCCTCGGCCGCCGACGAGTTGCTGGTCGCCCTGGCCCGGCTTGAGGAGCTCATCGCCCGTTACCCGCTGCGCGGCGTCAAGGGGCCGGTCGGCACCGCGCAGGACATGCTCGACCTGCTCGGCGGCGACCGGGCGAAGCTGACCGCCCTTGAGGACCACGTCGCCGGGCACCTGGGCTTCGCGAACCGGCTGACCAGCGTCGGGCAGGTCTACCCCCGGTCGCTGGACTACGAGGTCGTCACGGCGCTGGTGCAGCTGGCCGCCGCCCCCTCCTCGCTGGCCAAGACCATCCGGCTGATGGCCGGTCACGAGCTCGTCACCGAGGGCTTCGCCGAGGGGCAGGTCGGCTCCTCGGCCATGCCGCACAAGATGAACACCCGCTCCTGCGAGCGGGTCAACGGGCTGACGGTGGTGCTGCGGGGCTACGCCTCCATGACGGGCGAGCTGGCCGGCGACCAGTGGAACGAGGGCGACGTCTCCTGCTCGGTGGTACGGCGGGTCGCCCTGCCCGACGCCTTCTTCGCCTTCGACGGGCTGGTCGAGACGATGCTGACCGTGCTCGGGGAGTTCGGGGCCTTCCCCGCGGTCATCGCCGCCGAGCTGGACCGCTACCTGCCGTTCCTGGCCACGACCAAGATGCTGATGGCCGCGGTGCGCGCCGGGATGGGCAGGGAGAGCGCCCACGAGGTGATCAAGGAGCACGCGGTCGCCTCCGCGCTGGCGATGCGCGAGCGCGGCGTGGGCAACGAGCTGCTTGCGCGCCTGGCCGCCGACGAGCGCTTCCCTCTCGGCCAGGCCGAGCTGCGGGAGCTGCTCCAGGAGCGGCTGTCCTTCACCGGCGCCGCCGCCGACCAGGTCGCGACGGTCGTGGCCAGGATCGAGGAGGTCGTCGCCCGCCACCCGGCCGCGGCCGCCTACACCCCGGGCGCGATCCTGTAGCTCTACCCTTTCCGGATTTTTCTGGACCCTTCTGGAGCCCCCCATGGAGTTGACCTCCACCGAGGACGTGGCCGCCGCCTGCCAGGACGACACGATCGTCATGTGGGCGGCGCAGGGAATGCGCCCCGGGATCCGGGCGTGGGCGCACGGGGAGGCGGTCGCGGTCGCCAGCCCCGACCTCAACCGCCGCGACCGGCTCACCGTCCGGGGCCCCGCCGGTCAGGCCGCCGTTCTCGTACGGCGGGTGCTGCCGGAACTGGCCCCCTCCTACCGGGTCATGGCGGAACGGGACCTGGCCGGGGAACTGGTGGGCCTGCTGCCCGGCTCGGGCCCGGTCCGGCCGTTCGAGTGGATGGAGACCGCGACCCCGCCCTCACCGCAGGACTCCGGGGAGGAGGAGACCGGATGGCTTGAGGAGAGGGACGCGGAGGTCGCCGCCCTGCTGGCCGAGGCGGCCCCCGCGGCGTGGGCCGTACCGGGGCTGCCGGGGATCCGCCGCTGGGCGGGGGTGCGCGCGGCGGACGGGAGCCTGGTCGCCACGGCCGCCGACGCCTGGTCCTGCCCGGAGGTGGGGTTCGTCGCCGGGGTGGCGACCGTCTCCGCGCTGCGCGGCAGGGGATACGGGCGGCGGGTGTGCGCCTTCGTCTTCCGGTCGCTGATCGCCGCGCACGGCAGGGTCGCGCTGGTCGTGGACACCGACAACCGCGCCGCGATCGGCGTCTACGAGCGGCTCGGCATGCGCCTGCGCCCGGTCGCGGCCCTGGCGCCGTTCTCCGCCGGCTGAGGAGACCGGGCCACTTCGTGGAATTGGCCGTTCTCCGCGGGAAGGGGCGCAGGACAGGATGCGGTCATGACATTGACGGTATCGCTCAGCTCCCTCGCCGCCGTCGCGGTGATCGCCCTCGGAATGGTCCTCACCCCCGGCCCCAACATGCTCTACCTGATCTCACGGTCGGTGACGCAGGGCCGGGGGGCGGGCATGATCTCCCTGGCGGGTGTCGCCGCCGGTTTCCTGGTCTACCTGGCCGCCACCGCGGCGGGGATCGCGGTGCTCTTCGCGGTCGTGCCCGCCATCTACACCGCGATCAAGCTCGCGGGCGCGGCCTATCTGCTGTGGCTGGCCTGGAAGGCGGTGCGCCCCGGGGGCGGTTCCGTCTTCACCCCTGGTGAGACGCGTTTCGACCCGCCGGGCAGGCTGTTCTCGATGGGGCTGGTCACCAGCCTGCTCAACCCCAAGATCGCGGTGATGTACGTGTCGCTGCTTCCGCAGTTCCTCGATCCCGCGCACGGCGACGTCGCGGCCCAGGGCCTGACCCTCGGTCTCGTGCAGGTCGTCGTCTCCCTGTCGGTCAACGCCCTGATCGTCCTGGGCGCCGGGTCCGTCGCCTCCTTCCTGACGGGCAGGCCGCTGTGGTCGCGGGTGCAGCGCTATCTGATGGCCACCGCCCTGGTGGGGATCGCCCTGCGGGTCGCGACCGACCGCTCGCGTGCCCTGGTCGCCGTACCGTAGCGACGATCTTGGGCGAAGCGGGGAATATGGGACACTGCTGTCGTGCTCACCGCCGTGCTCGCCTTCATCGCCGTCGCACTGGTTCTCACCGTCTCCCCGGGCCCGGACACCGTGATCGTGCTGCGCACGACGATCGCCTCGGGCCGGGGGGCCGGGTCGCTCGCGGGGGCAGGGGTGATCCTCGGCTGCTACGTGTGGGGGATCGCGACCGCGCTCGGCCTGACGGCGCTGCTGGCCACCTCGGACCTCGCCTACACCGCCGTCAGGATCGCGGGCGCCGTCTACCTGACCTGGCTCGGCGCGCGGGCGCTGTGGAAGAGCCGTTCCGGCTCCGCGACGCGCCGGGAACAACCCGAGGGGGAACCCGTGACCGGCGCGTGGAAGGTCATGCGGACCGGGTTCGTGACCAACCTCCTCAACCCCAAGGTCGGGGTCATCTACATGACGCTGCTGCCGCAGTTCGTCCCCCACGACGCGGCCGTGCTTCCGACGACCCTGCTGCTGGTCACGGTGCACGGCCTGCTGGGCGCGGCGTGGTTCGTGCTCGTGGTCTGGGCCGCGCACGCCCTGCGCGGCGGGCTCTCCCGGCCGTCGGTGCGCCGCCTCACCGAGCGGCTGACCGGCCTGGTGTTCATCGGCTTCGGCATCCGCCTGGCCGCGGAGGCACGCTGAGGACCGGCCGCGGGGACGGGGTCAGTCGCCGAACCAGCCGGGCACGTCGAGCCGGAACACCTGGCCCGCGGTGAGCGCGCGCAGATCCGCCTCGAACGCCCCCATGCGTTCCCGTCCCAGCGTTCGCGCCCAGCGCTCGCGCAGGTCGTCGAAGATGCGGGCCGAGAGCGCCAGGCTCTCCAGGCCGTGGGGCGTGAGCCGTACGATCTTGCGCCTGGCGTCGCCGGGGTCGCAGGCACGCTCGACGTAGCCCAGCCGCTCCAGGGTGGCGACGGTCTTGCCCGCGGCCTGCTTGGTGATTCCCAGGCGTCTGCCGAGCTCGACGGCGGTGGTGCCCTCGACGCCGATCGCCTGCATGACGAAGCCGTGCATCGGCCGCATGCCCGGGTGCCCCCGGCGGGCCAGCTCGGCGTGGAGGTCGTCGATGAGCATCCGGAAGCCGATCAGGAGCCTGAGCGGAAGCTCGAAGCCGGGAGGATCACTGGGCACGGTCGGTAACCTGGTTCGCCGATTCGACAACTACGTTTACGTTGTCCACCTTAGGAGCTCCCTCCGGCCCTGTCACCCGAGGCCCGCCCCGGTGTCCGTTCCGCCGGACAGGACGATCGCCACCGTAGGTCGTGATTTTTCATGTGTTGTCCTCACTTTCAAGGGCATACGGATGGCAGCCAAGCAAGAGGGAGTGTGGACCATGACAGTCACCGGCATCATCACCGCCATCGTCATCGGAGCGATCATCGGCGCGCTGGGCCGGCTGGTCGTCCCGGGGCGGCAGGGCATCCCCATCTGGCTGACCATCGTGATCGGCATCGTCGCGGCCCTCATCGGCACCGCGATCGCCGGTGCGCTGGGCGTGGCGAGCACCCGGGGGGTCGACTGGATCGAGCTGCTCATCCAGATCGCCCTGGCGGCCGTCGGCGTCATCGCGGCCGCGGGCCTGTACGGCAGGCGCGGCGTGCGGTGACCGGTCCCGCGCGGACCTGTGAGCGAACGCGGAACGGCCCCGGCCGGGGAGAACCCGGCCGGGGCCGTCCGGCGTGTTCAGGAGGTCCGGCGCGTCACTCTCCGCGCGCCTTGGCCAGCGCCGCCTCGAAGGCGTCCATCTCCCGCTGGAGGCGGTCAAGGCCCGCGGACGGCAGCCAGGCCATCACCCGGGCGACCCCCGCACGCTCGCACGCCTCCAGCACGGCGGGGTCGGCCGGCGCGGCCATGACCACCGTCACGACCGTCCGTCCCGCGTCCTCGGCCCTGCGCCGGAGCTCACCCACCCGGTCCAGGACGTCCGGCGCGTAGTTCGGCAGCCAGCCGTCGCCGTAGGAGAGCACCCGGTCGAGCACCCGGGGGCCGGTGCCGCCGACCAGCACGGGGGGATGAGGGCGCTGCGCGGGCTTCGGCCAGGAGAGGATCGGGTCGAAGGAGACGAACTCCCCGTGGTACTCGGCCTCGTCCTGGGTCCAGATGCGGCGCATCGCCTCGATGTTCTCCTTCATCACCGCGAAACGCCGCGCCGGGTCGACCCCGTGGTTGCGGATCTCGGGTTCGTTCCAGCCAGCCCCCACGCCGAGCTCGAACCGGCCGCCGGTGAGGTGGTCCACGCTCGCCACGGTCTTCGCCAGGCTGATCGGGTGGTGCTGCGGCACCAGGCAGACGCCCGTCCCGACCCGCAGCCGGGTCGTGACCACGCCCGCGGCCGTACAGGCGGTCAGGGCGTCGTAGGTGTGCGCGTACTTGCGCGGCAGCGTCCCGCCCTCCGGCGGCACGGGAGGCTCCCCCCAGGCCTGGATGTGGGTGTGCTCGGTGAAGAAAAGGGCGTCGTGACCCCGTTGCTCGACCAACTGGGCCAGCACACCCGGGCGGACCGCGTCATGCGTAGCGAAATATCCGAAACCAGATTCCATGGCGTCCCCGTCTCCCACGGAGGGGGGGGGGGGGGGCCCGGGGGCCCCCCCCCCCCCCCGGGGCGGGTACGTGAAAATTTTGGGCGGGGGCGCGGGCGGTGGGGAGGCCCCCAAACCCCCGGCGACACCCACCCGGCGGCGGGCAGAAGAGGGG